>JAFYRL010000142.1 GCA_017546975.1 Alistipes sp. | reverse complement strand
TGCAGATACAACGCTCGGCGAAATTCAAGTAGATGGGCTGTACTTGGCGTACTGCCCATTTACGAGATATTTCGTTAGCGGAAGTAGATGCCCATTATCACAACAAATACCGACGAAGGAGCCTTGTTAGACAGCTTCATTCTTTTGTTTGTATATGTTTAGTACTGCTCCTTCTCGTTAGGGAAATCGCAGCTCTTAACATCATCAACATAGTGGCCTACAGCCTCAGAAATTGCTGTGCCAAGGTCGGCATAGCGGCGTAGGAAGCGTGGTGAAAAGGCCTGAGTGATGCCCAACATATCGTGGGCAACAAGCACCTGACCATCCGTTGCGCCGCCAGCACCAATACCGATAGTAGGGATGCGCAACTCCTCAGATACGCGCTTGCCAAGCTCCGCAGGAATCTTCTCCAACACAAGGGCAAAGCAGCCTGCCTCCTCCAAAAGATGTGCATCGCGGAGAAGCTTCTCGGCCTCAGCCTCGCTCTTAGCGCGGACATTGTATGTGCCGAACTTATGTATAGACTGTGGCATAAGTCCGAGGTGACCCATAACAGGGATACCTGCCGAGAGGATGCGCTGGATAGATTCGAGGACCTCCTCGCCACCCTCAAGCTTCACAGCATCGGCCTCGGTCTCCTTCATGATGCGTACCGCAGAGTCGAGGGCGAGCTTTGAGTTACCCTGGTATGTACCGAAAGGTAGATCTACAACAACCAAGGCACGATCCACAGCGCGCACGACAGACTTGGCGTGGTAGATCATCATATCCAAGGTGATAGGTAGCGTAGTCTCGAAACCAGCCATAACATTAGCCGCAGAGTCGCCAACAAGGATTACATCGATACCTGCCTGGTCGACAATCTTAGCCATAGAGTAGTCGTATGATGTAAGCATGGCAATCTTCTCGCCACGCTGCTTCATCTCTGTAAGTCGGAGCGTAGTAACCGCTCGCAATGTGCTTTCAACTGACATATATCTTGTTCTTAAATATAATGCAAATATAACGCTTTTTTTAATACGGTGAAAGCCCCAAGGTTAAAAACTTAACTTTAATAAGTCTGCTAATTAAGACACAATGCAAAAAAGGTTGCGTCCGTTGGTGAACGCAACCTCTTCAATTAGTTTCATTTTGGCAACTACAACAGTTGTAATCTTCTATATAGTGCCATTGTAATCAATTACATATGTATATCCGTCTCTGCCATTTAGGATTAGCTGTATGTAATAACTATTGCCATCATAGGAGACCTTTGCACGACCATTATCAACAGCTACAGATACACCATCGACAATGAATTTTCGAGTTGTAAACTCAATGAAGTCATTGTAGCCCCACCAAGTAGTTGAAGTGTATGTATACTCACCGGCATCAATACTTGTTTCTGTTGCCATGTCGAATGGGAAGTGAACATCCAATGAGAAGTTGTCTCCAGCAACTTCAAACTTATAGCCATAGTTAGAAGATTCTCCAGTTGACCACTGTGTTGCATTATGCGTAGCCTCAATCTCTGCAGTAGTTAGCTCCTTCATCTCAAAATACTGTTTACCCTCAGAGTTAATTGCGTATATGCAACTTGTATAGCTTGTGTTATCTTTAAGACCTATAACATATCCGCTATAGCCATCGCTATTTACGAACGGTAGAAAATCGTCGCCGAGGTGCAATAATGATATTATATTCCAGGTAGAGAAGCCAACGAGCTGAGAGGTTTCAAATATAGCATATTTAAATTTTACAACATCTACACCTCCCCAATATACCATGATAGAATCCCATGGATTTGCTACAGAACCATTGTCAAATGTTATAGGTTCAGTAACTAGTGATAAATCATGTGTAAACCAATCAACAGAGGTCTCCAAATTTAACTCTGGAGTATCACCTGCTTTAAATTCAATAACCTCTGAAGAATAGTAATTGTAATCGCGACACATGTATTCAATCCAAATAGATGCTGTAGAGTCACTGTCTGAATTGTAGTATTTCCAATAGCCGCTAATTACAAAAATGCCATTTTCATCAAATGTGTAGTCGGTTGAGATATAGCCATAGTCTCCATAATATTGACTCTCGATGTCAAAATCTCGTATCCAATAATTTCCATAAATCTTATATCTTGCGTTGAAATAGAGTGTTGTATAGCCGGAGCTAACACTGCGGTCTGTAATCTGATAGTCAAGAAGTTCGATTGAAGGTTTCTCATCGTAAACGAATTCGACTGAACGCTTATCGTATGTTACTACTGTGCCATCAACAAGACGGATATATGCGCCAACCTCGCAATTTGCACGGGCAATATATTCATTCTCATCTATATTCATACTATAGATTGATATTGAGCTATCTGTATCCACGCCAAGTGCCTCAATAGGATAGTATGAGATCTCGCTTTCGTAGTAGTAGTCATCATTTGATGGCTTTACAAAGTAGCCAAACTCCTCTACATTTTCAGCATTGCCGATGTTGCCATTTACCGATACTGATACAGGGAAGTTGAAGTGGTTGTCATAGTATGTTGGCTCTCCTGTGAACTCTAACTCCACATTTAGATTTATAGACATCATTTCATAAGGTAGAATGGAGTATCTGCCCCATATCTCAGAATCCTTATAGTCCTCTACGACATCCGAATGAACATATATAGTTGTGTATGGGTCAAAAGAGGCGTAACCTGTAGGAGGATACATTGGCAACATCTTAACAGCATAAAGATTAGGGCAACCTTCAAAAGAGTTATGCATATATGTAACTTTTGCAGGTATAATAAGTGCCTTCATTGATGTGCCTTCAATTTGCTCACCCTCAATGCCTGAATGTGCAAAAGCTTCATGAGCAATATATTCAAGATTCAAAGGGAGTTTGATGTTCTTCAAATTAGAGCAACCTTCAAAAGCTCCTCGCTCAATCCAAGTTATATTATCGTGCAATGATACATCTGTTAAGTTTTTACAGTTTCGGAATGTCCATTGATCTATAAATGTAATTGTTTCTGGTATTGTAACAGATGTGAGACCTGAGCCTTCGAATGAACTATTAGCACCGAACCCCTCCCCCGCTAATGAACTTAAATCAAAGTATTTCAATGATTGACAATTCTTAAAGGCATCCGAACCAATGTGCTTAATAGGTGATAAACATGTGATTTCTGATAGGCTTGTACAGTTATCAAAGCAGTAGTTAGCAATCCAATTGATACCCTCGGGGATAGTAATCTTCTGTAGGGATGTGCAATCCTTAAAGCAATTGTCAGATAGGTGCTTAAGTGTAGAGGGCAGCTTCACATTCTCCAGTGATGAGCAACCCTCAAACCATGAGTAGCAATAAGAGTCAAAATATATATCTGAGTTACCAACACAGCCCTCAGGGATGATGATTGATGTAAGAGATTCACAATTTTTGAAGGCGTAGTCTCCAATAGTAATAACCGTTTCAGGTAGTCTTACAGACTCTAATAGCTTGCAATTGGCAAAGAGTTCATCAGGGATTTCAGTAACAGCTGTAAAATATTCGAACTCATTGAACGATACAATCTTCTTGTCGAGAAGGAATAGGTCTTTAACATCTGTTACAGTTGCAATCTCCTCATAAGTAAGCCTGCCATCAAGATTCTTATCGAAGCGCGCAGTACAAAGGGCTTCTACGCGTGGATCCTCAAATACAACAGTGTCGTTTGCGATGTTAGAGCGCTGGATAATGATGAATGATTCGCCAGTCTGCCCCATGTTGTTAACAAGGTTGATAGTCGCACGTCTAAACTTGTCATCGAGGTTCTCCGTTACGCTAAATACGAGTGTGTCCTCTCTTAGTTCTGCACGAGTAGGGTTGTAGCTTAGCCAAGATTGAGCCTTTTCTGGAATAACTACCTCAAATGAGCCCTCAATTGTATTAGTTTTGATCACTGCATTTACAGTTCCTGCTGTTGAATCTGTGATGTAAGCATCCTCAACAGATTTCAATACACCCTCCTCGAAGTTTAACGCCTTTGTAATCTGGCTGCCACTTGAATCAGATACGGATACAATAATGGTTAAATAATTGTGATAATAATCCTCTCCTGTCACATCGCCAAATTCATCGCCCACCTTCTCGTCTCTACCAGGATCATTCTCATCCTCAAACCATTCGTATAGATGGAAATAGATGTAGCCGTGGTTATCATCTATAGGTTTGGCAACACTGTATTCATCGTCCATTCCGATCGTTCTGACCCATGTTTTGCCCACAGCGCCAGTAATAGTGTACTCTATCTTAAGGGTTGTATCGGGAACAATGGCAGTGCCTTGTTCTACATTAAAGGTGATGTCAAGAGCCGCACCAGCAACTGATGTTGGAAGCTTAAAAGAATCACCGTTAGCAAGGATAAAGTAGATATAGCCATCTTTTTCGTATACATCGCTAAATATTGAGCTACCACTATTACCGTCAGTAGTGGCCTTGCCGAGTTTTTGCCATGTAGCACCGTTATCGTATGATACATACCAGTAGTCATCCTCAATCTTAAGCTTAGGAGTCACGCCATCCTGACCGTCTTTACCATCCTGACCGTTCTGTCCGTTTTCTCCGTCTTGGCCGTTCTGTCCATCATTGCCGGGAACACCCTGCTCGCCCTGAGCACCATCAGCGCCCTGCTCGCCCTGAGCACGCACCTTGTTGCCGTTGTCATCGAGTAGCCATTCGCCATCCAAGGTCCAGTAGTAGATGCCATCAGCATCCTTCTTAACGCCGATGTTAGGGATGTAGCCTCCGTCGCCATTTACACCATCCTTACCATCTTCGCCATCCTTGCCGTTGTAGATGGTAACCTCGCCTGACTTTGCAAAGGTAATGGTATAACCAATGGTCTGGCCATCCTCTATAACGGGTGCAACAGATACAACATAGTCATTCTCCTGCAAAGCCTTAATAATAGTCTGCAAAGCTTCAATGTCTGAGTTCGCTTTCTTGCACAACTCCTCAAGAGCTACAATGCGATCCTCATGCTCATCCAGCTTGTCCCAAATCGCTGTGTCATCATAACCACATGATGACACTACTATTGCCATTAGCACGGCAATAAATGAGAACAATCTCTTCATAATAAGTCTGTTTGTGTCCCGATAAGACTCCTCTACGGTTTTAGTATGTAAACAGAAAGTGTGGAGTCTATTTCCGTTTATTATAATGAAGGTTGTGGAAAGACCTTTGGAAGAATAAACGATGCAATGCCCCACACTTGGACAGTATGGGGTGTATGCACAGAAGTGCATAGCCACATAGCTATACAAGAAATGAGTGCTGTTCGTTTGCCCTCTTCCAAGAAAACTTCCACATTTTCATTATAGGACTGCGAAAACACTTTCTATATGTCTGCTACTTATTCAATAGCATTGCAAAAATAGAAAGAATTTACTAAACAAACAACACTCTGTGAAACATTGCGTTGTAAATTTGAAAACTAAAATGTAAAATATTAGAACTGAAATGTATGGTCCACCACGCAAGAATTATACAAATATACGCCGTAGGCACCATGCTTTTCACATTTTAGTTTTCACCTTTCACTTTAATTAGTTATCTTTGCCAAAAGGAAACTAAACTACATATAATATGAAGAGATTACTTTTAGTCGCGATTGCTCTCTTAGGCGTTGCCATAAGTGCAGAGGCGCAGGTGCGTACAGAACAGCTTTTGGAGAAGGGTTGGCGCTTTACGCGCGAGGATAACTCGGAGTTTAGCCGTGTGGGCTATGACGATAGTAAGTGGCAGAGTGTCACCGTGCCACACGATTGGGCGATATATGGCCCATTCAGTATTGAGAACGATAAGCAGAATGTCGCTATCACGCAGGATGGTCAGCGTGAAGCCTTGGAGCATGCTGGTCGCACGGGAGGTCTTCCATTTGTGGGTGTGGGCTGGTATCGCTTGAAGTTCACAGCCGAGGGCTTTGAGCAGGGTAAGCGTGCCACACTCCTCTTTGACGGCGCTATGAGCCATGCTCGCGTATATGTTAATGGTGTGGAGGTGGGCTATTGGCCATACGGCTACAATGCCTTTCATTTCGATATCACCAACTACCTAAATGTGGAGGGTGAGAACGAGCTTGCCGTGCGTCTTGAGAATGAGACTGACTCGTCACGCTGGTATCCAGGTGCGGGTATCTATCGCAATGTACACCTCATAGTCACTGAGGATGCACATATCCCTGTATGGGGCACGCAGGTGACAACACCAAAGGTTATGTCGGAGCTTGCTCAGGTGGTCGTAAGCACAAAATTGTCTACCCCTGAGGGTGTGGTGCGAGATAACTTCCGCATCGTAACAGAGATTATCGACCCTAAGGGTGAGGTAGTAGCGACAGATGAGGCGCGCCTAAGCATCTATGATAACTCCCTCTTTGAACAGTATATAGATGTTGCACATCCTGAGCTTTGGAGTGTCGATGCGCCACAGCTTTATACGGCGTCATCAAAACTCTATGAGGGCGATAAGTTGAGGGATGAGTACACAACACGCTTTGGTATTCGCACTATCGAGATTCGCCCTGAGCTCGGTATGTTTATCAATGGCGAGCCTACAAAGTTCAAGGGTGTATGTAACCACCACGACCTTGGCCCTTTGGGTGCTGCGGTGAATGATGCTGCTATACGCCGTCAGATACGCATACTCAAGGATATGGGTTGTAATGCTATCCGTACATCGCACAATATGCCTGCGCCAGAGCTTGTTAGGGCGTGTGACGAGATGGGTATGATGCTTATGTTGGAGTCCTTTGACGAGTGGCGTACTGCAAAGGTTAAGAATGGCTACCATAAGCACTTTGATGAGTGGGCAGAGCGTGATTTGGTAAATCTCGTTCACCACTTCCGCAACAACCCAAGCGTTGTGATGTGGTGCATAGGTAATGAGGTGCCAGATCAGGGCGATGTTATCTGGGGCTCGAAGCTTTCGCGCTACTTGCAGGATATATGTCATCGTGAGGACCCTACGCGCCCTGTAACTCAGGGTATGGACCAGCCTGATAATGTGGTATTTAATAATATGGCTGCTATGATGGATGTGGCTGGTTTCAACTATCGCCCTTTCCGCTATGCCGATAACTATCTTCGTCTGCCTCAGCAGATTATCCTCGGCTCGGAGACAGCATCTACAGTAAGTAGCCGTGGCGTATATAAGTTCCCTGTAGAGCGCCGCTCGATGGCAAAATATGAGGACCACCAGGCATCGTCATACGATGTTGAGCACTGTGGCTGGTCTAATCTTCCGGAGGATGATTGGATTTGGCATGATGACTTCTCATGGGCTATTGGTGAGTTTGTATGGACTGGCTTCGACTACCTTGGTGAGCCAACGCCATACTATACCGATTGGCCAAGCCACTCATCACTCTTTGGTATTATCGACTTGGCTGGCTTGCCTAAGGATCGCTACTACCTATATCGTAGCCAATGGAATAGCGGTGAGCAGACGCTACATATCCTCCCTCATTGGAATTGGGAGGGCCGCGAAGGTGAGGTAACACCTATCTTTGTATATACCAACTACCCAAGCGCTGAGCTCTTTATCAATGGCGTGAGTCAGGGTGTACGCACTAAGGATGAGAGTATCGTTATGGAGAATAGCCGTGGCGCCGAGGCTGAGCGAGAGTTGTTGCGTCAGAAGCGCTACCGCCTTATGTGGATGGATACGACCTATGAGCCAGGTGAGGTTAAGGTCGTGGCATACGACAAAGAGGGTAATGCTGTGGCTGAGCGAGTTATGCGTACGGCAGGTGCACCTTATCGTATAGAGCTTGAGGCTGACCGCAGTGTCATTAAGGCCGATGGTAAGGATTTGTCGTTCGTGACAGTTAAGGTTGTAGATAAGGATGGCAACCTATGCCCTAATGCCCAGCACCTAATCAAGTATAGTGTTAAGGGCGTGGGTAGCTACCGCGCAGGTGCTAATGGCGACCCAACATCGTTGGAGCTATTCCATAAGCCTCAGATGAAAGTATTTAACGGCATGATGACAGCCATTGTTCAGAGTAGCGAGAAGGCTGGCCAGATAACTCTTACCGCTACAGGCAAGGGTCTTCAATCGTCAAAGATTGTTATTAAGACCGAGTAGCAGTGATGCTATATATGAAAAATGAAGCTGTCTAACAAGGCTTCTTTAGCGTTGCACTTGCTCTCAAAATGCTCATTTACGCCTAGTAAACTCCGCTTTTTCGAGCTTCGTGCGCCTAAAATTAGCTCTTGTTATACAACTTCACAAGAAAAAATGTGACTGTCCATTAACTTATTGGACAGTCACATTTTTG
>JAFYRL010000141.1 GCA_017546975.1 Alistipes sp. | reverse complement strand
TCTCTTGTGGTAAACTATTAGTAGCGACCCTGAATGCGACCAGTCTTCATAAGACCGTCATAGTGACGCATCAACAAGTAGCTCTCAATCTGCTTTAGAGTATCAAGAACAACACCCACCATAATCAAAAGCGATGTACCTCCGAAGAAGTAAGCAAAGCCCTGTGAGATACCAATAGTCATAGCAATTGCTGGAAGAATTGTAATAATTGCCAAGAAGATTGAACCTGGAAGGGTAATTCTTGTCATAATGTCATCGATATAGGTAACAGTGCTCTTACCAGGCTTAACACCTGGGATGAAACCACCGTTGCGCTTCATATCGTCTGCCATCATTTGAGGGTTAACGATAATTGCAGTGTAGAAATAAGTAAATGCAACTACCAATACTACAAGCGTAAAGTTGTACCAGAAGCTAGTTACATCAAGCCACTGACCGCCCCAAATCAAACCTGGGATGAACATAAGTGCCTGAGCAAAGATAATAGGCATTACATTAGCAGCGTTCAGCTTCAATGGGATGTACTGACGCACGCCACCATACTGCTTATTACCTACGATACGCTTTGCATACTGAACTGGAATCTTACGAACTGCCTGTACGATAGCAATAGCAAGCATAAACACAAGAGCTAGGAATACCAACTCAATGATTAGCATAATAATGCTACCCTGGGCACCTGTCTGGAACAATACCTCCTGAAGGAAAGACTGTGGAAGACGAGCCAAGATACCAATCATAATGATCAATGAAACACCGTTACCGATACCCTTGTCAGTAATCTTCTCGCCCAACCACATAATAAACATAGTACCAGCGATAAGAATAATGGTAGAGGTCACGATAAAGCCATTGCCAGCTACGATAGCAGCCTCAGGGATCTGAGTCTCGAGGTATGCTGGAGCCTGCAAAAGCAATACAGCGATAGTAAGGAAACGAGTCCACTGATTCATCTTGCGACGACCGCTCTCACCCTCGCGCTGCATCTTACGGAAGTAAGGTACCATAATACCCAACAACTGGATGATGATCGACGCGGTGATGTATGGCATTACACCAAGAGCGAAGATTGAAGCCTGAGAGAACGCACCACCTGAGAAGATGTTAAGCAAGCCCATAAGGCTACCATCATTCGCAAAGCTGTTTGTCCACTCAGCCAACGCTGCGTGGTTAATACCTGGCAGTGTCACAAAACTACCCAAGCGATAGATAAGAAGAAGACCGAGCGTAAAGAGGATACGCTTGCGAAGCTCCTCAATCTTATAGATATTCTTGAGAGTTTCAACGAGTTTCTTGTTGGTTGCAAGTAGCGCGACGAGAGCTACCAAAATGATACCAACAATAATGTACTTGTTCATAAAAAATAGGTTTTTAGATTCTAAACTTATCAACTGCTGTCGGTGCTGAGCTAAGCTATTTGCTCACACGCCTTCGTTTTACATATTATATATATCCTCGATGCGATGCGACAGCCCGACATACAGTCAAAAGGCCTTATTACATCTTCTCAACAGAACCACCTGCAGCTACGATAGCAGCCTCAGCGCTCT
>JAFYRL010000140.1 GCA_017546975.1 Alistipes sp. | reverse complement strand
TTTAGTGGCATTCAAGGATATGTCGAATGACCACGTGTTTTTGTGCAGGTCCGCCGTTTCGACAAAAGAGACCATCGAGGTGAACGGCGAAACCTATCCCGTGTATAAGATGGAAATCTCTAACACATCTCACCCATTCTATACTGGTAAGATGAAGTTGGTAGACACCGCTGGTCGTGTGGATAAGTTTATGAGCCGTTACGCAAAGCGCTACGATAAGAAGAACAAGTAGTAGATACTTCGTTCGAGAGATGGGCAGATTAAGGATCTGCCCTTTTTGTTGTACATATAGAAAGCAAATGTGAAAATGAAGGCTATGCAGAGCGTGAGCGGTGAAAAGGAACTTAAGCCTAAAATTAGCTCTTGTTATGCGGCTTCTGGCTTATTGGCCAAAATATTTGATAAGGTCGTGGGCTTTCTGCTAATTGGTTAGTAGAGCCCTTTCAAGCTCCTCCATAGTTGTTGCTACTATTGTTGCGCCAGCGTCGTATAGCTCCTCGGCAAAGCGAAATCCCCATGATACGCCTATAGAGTCGATGTTGGCTGCCTTGGCGGTGCGAATGTCTATGCTAGAGTCACCCACCATAACGCACTCCTCGCGGTTGATGCCCGCAATACGCAGAATATTATTTACAATCTCTGGATCTGGTTTTAGTGGTGCACCCTCGCGGTTACCCTCCACAGCGACAAAGTCTATATCTCCGAAGAATTTAGCAACAAGTCTATCTGTGCCATGCTGGAACTTATTGGATGCTACGGCCAATTTAATGCCCATGCTCTGGAGCTTGCGTAGTAGCTCAGGCATGCCCTCATAGGGGATTGTATGACGGTCAATATTGTCCACATAGTAGCGGCGAAACTGCGTGACGCACTCCTCCACATATTGTTCATTCTTAGCTAATTCCTCAGGTAATGCACGCTCTACAAGTCGCTTAATGCCACCGCCTACCATTTGTCTATACTCGGCATTTGTGTGCTCAGGTAGGTTGCGTGAGCGCATTACATAATCCACCGCATCGGCCAAGTCACCAATGGTGTTTAGAAGTGTGCCGTCAAGGTCAAAGATAACAAGCTTTTTCATTCTTTATAATTAAAAAACTCGCGGAGGTGATCCCCCGCGAGCATATATTCACTAATCTTGTGATTAGAAGTGGTAAGCGATAGAAACGCCAGAACCTACGCCAAAGTGAAGACCACCTGTAAGGCTAAGAGTAGGCTCCAAATCGAGTGTGATGCTTACTGGAGCATCGTTAAACTTGATACCAAGCTGAGCAGTACCAACAGCTGCCAAACCGAAATAATCACCAGCGAGGCCAACATTAGCACCAACACCAGCATCGAAGAACCACTGACCCAAACCTGGAGTCCAGTCGAACTTTGCAATCTCCCAGTTGTAAAGACCTGTAAGACCTACCCAATTATTGCCGAAAGCAAGGCGGCCCTCAATGTGGTTCTCCTGGCTAAGATCATACTGACCAGTGATAGATACGCCTGAGCCAAAACGAAGACCAAGATTATTAACCTGAGCTGATACTGCAGTTACGCAAAACATTGCAACAAGTGCTACCAAAAATTTCTTCATAACTTTAATGTTTTAGATTATAAATTGTTTTTACGAACACAAATGTAATAATTTATTTCTAAAACTCAAAGAAAATATCGTAAAAAGGTTAGTTATATCTCCTTTTTACATATTTGTACTTATTGCATGAAGTAGTGCCTTGCGCAGTATTTATGTTACAAACTAAAGACTTAGGCGTGGCAGTATCTTTCGACTGTATCGACCGTTATGCTTTCGTCACTTAGTATTATAAGTCGCTCAACGACATTGTGTAGTTCGCGTATATTGCCTGTCCAGGGGCGTGTGGCAAGAAGTTCAATGGCTCTGCTGTCAATGCTCTTTGTAGAGATATTATGGCGTGCACATATCTCCCCGATAAAGTGCTCTATGAGTAGGGCTATATCGCTGCGGCGCTCTCTGAGAGGGGGTACATCTATCTCGATGACACTAAGACGGTGGTATAGATCCTCGCGGAAGTTGCCGTGGCGTATCTCCTCGCGTATATTCTTGTTCGTGGCGGCTACGACGCGCACATCTACGGCTATATCCTTATCTCCACCTACGCGTGTGATTTTGTTCTCCTGCAGTGCGCGGAGTACCTTAGCCTGTGCCGATAGTGACATATCGCCAATCTCATCCATAAAGAGTGTGCCACCATCGGCAAGTTCAAACTTACCCTTACGCTGTCTAACGGCAGAGGTAAACGACCCCTTCTCATGGCCGAAGAGCTCGCTCTCGATAAGCTCTGCGGGGATAGCAGCGCAGTTAACCTCTACGAAGGGTGCATCGCAGCGTGCGCTCTTAAGGTGTAGCCAGCGGGCAACCAGCTCCTTGCCCGTGCCATTCTCGCCAAGAACTAATACGCGTGCATCGGATGGAGCTACGCGCTGTATCATATCGCGCACATGCTCAATGGCATCGGAGTTGCCGATGATGGGCTGTGTGGCATAGTTCGTGCGTTTAATAGAGTGACGCATGGGGCGGTGGCGGCAAGGTGCATCTTCGGTGTGGAGGGTGCGGAGCGTGGTGAGCAACCTATTCATATCTAGAGGCATGCTAAGATAGTCTATAGCACCATGGCGCAGAGCATCCACCGCCGAGTCTACATTTGGTTGACGGGTGATGACAATCATCGGTAGTCCCATATCTTCGAGCTCCATATCGCTATCAATAATGGCGGCATCGAAGTGGTCCGATGAGCATAGTTCGTTGGCGGAGTCGATGCTCGATGCTCCTATGGTTGCAAAGTTCTCGAATTGTAACCGCTCGCTTAGAGAGTTAAGGATGCTTTTGGAGCGCGATAGAAGTAAAATTTTTGTCATAGTTTGTATATGTAAATAATTTTTAGTTACTTTGTATGCTCAATATCTACTTATGTAGATATGAGAGGGCGCAAGATGCGGGCTTTATTTTAGAGTTGCAACTATTCTATGCGTTATGACCTAAATAGCAGATTCTATTGGTCGTTAAGGATTATCGCCTCGGTGTGAGGCTATCAGTGTTGAACGAAATTCATTATGAGAAAGAATTATAACTATACACGCCGTAAGCTCTTCTTGCCTGAGTATGGTAGGCATATCCAGGAGATGATTGACTCGCTCCTAGTTATTGAGGATAGGCAGGAGCGTACGCGACAGGCTAAGGCTGTGATTGCCGTAATGGGTAATCTCAACTCGACACTCCGCGACTCGGAGGACTTCAAACATAAACTCTGGGACCATCTGTTCATAATGTCGGACTTTCAGTTGGATGTCGACTCGCCATACCCTCAACCATCACGCCAAGATCTAACCCTTACGCCTAAAAAGTTGCCATACCCACAGTCGCGTGTGATGTTTAAGCACTATGGTAAGTATGCCGAGCGTTTTGTGCGTGCAATAAACGAGGGTGGTGCTACAGAGTCAAGCAAGAAGAATGCCCTAAATATTGGTAGATACCTACGAGCTAAGAGCTATGAGTTCAACCATGAGCACCCAAACAATGACTCCATAATAAGAGATATGCGCCTTATGGCAGGTGGAAATTTAGAGGTTGACCTCTCGGAGTTGGCGTCAATGCGTAGCGAGTACTGCAAGATGCCGCAGCGCAACCACAAGCGTAAGGTCCAGCCACAGCGTAATGGCCGCAAGATGCAGCGTAATACCAAACCACAGCAAAAAACAAAGTAGAAGATATATAAGATGAAGAGATTGATATTTGCCATCGTGATGATGGTTGGCATGGTGTCATGTGCCACAGATGCAAACAATATTAACACAACAATATCTGGCCGCTTCGTAGGTAGTGGCGTTGATAGCATCTTCTTGGAGCGAATTTCAGATACCTTTGCCGAGCCAACAAGAGTGGCTGCGGCGTGCTTGGAGGATAATGGTGCCTTTAGCTTTGGTTTGGCGTTGGATAAGCAGGAGCCTTCGCGTTTCTATAGAATAAGCAATAATAAGGGCACTCGTCCTGTGACCTTGGTGATTGCTCCCGAAGATGAGATTGAGCTTGAGTCTGTAGGCGATATTTTCCTTAATTATAAGGTTGATGGCTCAAAGGAGTCGGAGCTTATATGCGAGTTTAATCGTGAATACTTCAAGGCTTGTGACCGCCTTGCTCTTATCGCAGAGGGCCTTGGTACACGCGCCTCGTATAATGAGCGTGAGGCGTACCTCGCAGCTCAGCAGGCTATACAAGCACAGTTGCGCTTCGTGGGTGCTCACTCAAGTACCCTTGCCGCCTTCTATGCTATGCGTCATAGCATCGCAGAGCAGTATATCCCTCAGCTTGATGGTCATGGTATCTCGGTTGTTCACTATCGCACAGTGCTTGAGGGTATAAGTGAGAAGTATCCAGAGTCGCCATATATTGCTATTATCGAGCGTGAGATTGCCGAGGTGGAGGCTATGATTGACCTAATGGGAAATGTTCAGGTTGCTTCGTATCCAGATATTGAGCTCGAAGATATGTATAAGGTGAAGCACAAGCTCTCGGAGTTGGATGGTAAGGTTGTATTGCTCTACTTCTGGACCTTGGAGAGTGCGCTATGCAACAATACAAACGCTGAGCTTAAGGAGCTATACGCGAAGTATCACGACAAGGGCTTTGAGGTGTATCATGTCTCTGCCGATAGTGATATCGCAGTGTGGATTGAGGCTGTAAGACAGCAGCAGCACCCATGGATATCACTCTATGGTGGTAACGATATGGATGTATTTACGCTCTATAATGTAGTGAAGTTGCCTACAGCATTCCTTATCGATCGTAATGGCGATATGTCGGTTGCGTCACTCAATATGACGGCTTTGGAGCGTGAACTAAGACGCGCATTGTAGTATGATATACTTTGTCTCGGATATACATCTTGGAGCTGGAACACCTGAGCAGGCGAGGCGCACAGAGCGCGCCTTTTGCCGTTGGCTCGATATGGTTGCGGGTGATGTAACCGCACTCTATCTCTTGGGTGATATCTTCGACTTCTGGTTTGAACACCGCAGAGTAGTCCCTAAGGGCTTTGTGCGTGTGCTTGGTCGCCTTGCCGAGCTTACGGATAGAGGTGTTAGGGTAGTGCTCTTTACGGGTAACCACGATATGTGGTGTAGAGATTACCTCTCGAAGGAGTGTGGCATAGAGATATACTATCGTCCTGAGGTTGTTGAGATTGGTGGTCGCATGGTGCATATAGCACATGGCGACAATATAAATATAGGTAATAAGCCTCTGCTCAGGGCGATGAATAGGATGTTCCGTTCATCAACCTTACGTTGGATGTTTAGCTGGTTGCTTCATCCAGATTGGGCATTGAAGTTTGGCGCTTGGTGGAGCGGTAAGTCGCGTAAGTCTCACGGCATGGAGCCTATATCTGTAGATATGCTCGGCTACTTGATAGAGTATGCTCGCAAACATCATACCGAGGATGGTCGTGCTAAGCTATATATCTTTGGTCACATGCATCTGGCACATCGTGCTGAGATTGATGATGCCGAGGTAGTGTTCCTTGGCGATTGGTCGGGCGATAAGGCTGGATATGTCGTGATGCGAGAGCAGGGAGATGTTGAATTAAAGCAGTTTAATATAGATGAAACAGTATCTTGAGCTATTAAATAAGATTTGCTACGAGGGTGTTGTGCGTGGCGATAGAACAGGCACGGGTACAAAGGGTATCTTTGGCTATCAGATGCGCTTCGACCTTAGTGAGGGTTTTCCTCTTGTTACTACAAAGAAGCTCTTTTTGAAGGGCGTGATATATGAGTTGTTATGGTTCTTGCGCGGTGATACCAATATCAAGTATTTGGTAGATAATGGCGTGCATATCTGGGACAACGATGCCTTCCGCTACTATAACGAGCTTTGTATTAAGCATGGTGTGTTGCCTGTAGATATGGATACATTCCTCTCGGCTGCGGGTGTTGAGTCACCTATCGAAGGCTACCGCTTTGGTGATCTGAATAATGTTTATGGCTATCAGTGGCGTAGCTGGCCTACAGGTGATGGTGGTGCTATAGATCAGATTAAGAGGGTTATTGAGACTATAAAGACTAACCCTAATTCGCGCCGTATGATTGTTTCAGCGTGGAATGTGGCGGATGTGGATAGCATGGCTCTGCCTCCATGTCATACGATGTTTCAGTTCTTCGTTGCCGAGGGTAAACTATCTTGCCAGCTCTATCAGCGCAGTGGTGATACATTCCTTGGTGTGCCATTTAATATTGCATCGTACGCGCTACTTACAATGATGATTGCTAAGGAGTGCGGTTTGGAGGCGGGAGAGTTTATCCACACCTTGGGCGATGCACACCTCTACCTTAACCATCAGGAGCAGGCGGCAGAGCAGCTTAGCCGTGAACCTCGCAAGTTGCCAAAGATGTACCTTAATCCTGATGTGAAGTCAATCTTCGACTACAAATACGAGGACTTTACCCTTGAGGGTTATGACCCATATCCAGCAATTAAAGCACCTTTATCATTCTAAATAGAACAAAGACAATGTTAAGTATAATCGTTGCCATTGCACAGAATGGCACTATTGGAGATAAGAATGCCCTGCTATGGCATATTAAGGAGGATATGCGTTTCTTCCGCACCACAACATCGGGTCATGCGGTAATCATGGGCCGTAAGACCTTTGAGTCATTGGGCTCGAAGCCTCTCCCTAAGCGCACAAATATCGTTATCACACGAGCCGACCGCACTTTTGAGGGTGCGTTGGCAGCTCATTCATTGGAGGAGGCTATCGCTATTGCAAAGGCCGAGAGTGGCGATGATGAGATCTTTGTTATGGGTGGCGCACAGATATATGCTGAGGCGCTAAATGTTGTTGATAGGATGTATATCACCCGTGTTGAGCGCGACTATGAGGGTGATACCTCATTCCCAGAGATCGACTACTCTCAGTGGCAGTTGGTATCTGAGGAGCGCTACGAGCGAGGCGAGGAGTATGAGAGTCCGTTTTCATTTTTGGTGTATAATAGAAAATAGTAGGCGAGCGAGCGATTAAAATAGAGGGGTAGGAATTGAGAAAATTAACTCTGTTCCTACCTCTTTTTGCAAAAATTCACGACCATTGTTACTAAACTACGCACTTGTGCGTTATATATATAGTAAACAGAAAATATATGAAGCGGTTAGTTCTAATCCTAATGGCGGTGCTTATGGCGAGCATAGGCAGTGCCTTTGCGCAGAGATATAGCGTTAGTGGTCGCGTGGTTGATAGCGAGAAT
>JAFYRL010000139.1 GCA_017546975.1 Alistipes sp. | reverse complement strand
CGCCATAGAACTTAGCCTCCTTAGCAGCCTTCTTAGCCCAAACACCAGTCTGCAAGTAAGCAGCCTTAGTCTTAAGAAGGTTAGCAGGAACCTGGAAGAACTGAGTTGAAGCACCACCACCTACGAAGAAGATAGCATACTCCTCAGGGATGTTCAAAAGGTCACGCCATAGCTGCTCTACCTCAGCCATTACGCGCTCCCAACCTGGAGTACGGTGAGAGATCTCAAGAATACCGATACCTGTACCGTCGAAATCACGGATAGCCTCGATAGCAGCCTCAACAGCCTGCTTTGGAAGTACGCATGGACCTGCGTTAAAATTGTGTTTCATAAGTTTAATGTGTTTTGAAAAGTTTGTATTTGGTTAACTAAAATCTCTTATCGTATTAACTAAGTGAGGCTTACCCTATCAACATGGGCACACGCCTCATATAGTCACACAAAGATAGTGATTATTTTATCATTTTCAAAATATTAGATGATAAAAACTCGAAAATTCGTTACAATCTTCTCGCACCGTCAGAAATCACCACCGAGTAGACCTTTGGCTCATGGCCATATTTCTCTGCAAACTTAGCCTTAGCTGTAGCTATAAAGTTGTCGTATAGCTCTGTTTTCACGAGGTTGATAGTACAACCGCCGAAGCCGCCACCCATGATACGCGAGCCAGCTACGCCACACTCCTTAGCCACTGTTGCCAAGAAGTCGAGCTCCTCACACGACACCTCATAATCCTTAGACATACCCCAGTGTGTTTCATACATTCTCGCACCGACAGTCTCGTAGTCATTACGCACCAAAGCCTCGCATACATCCAATACACGCTGCTCCTCGCCAATCACATAGCGAGCACGCATATAATCCTCCTCTGATATCTTACCCTTGATAGCATCCAACTGCTCCATTGTAGCACCACGCAAGAACTCCTGACCAAGCACTGCTGCTACCCTCTCACATGAGGCACGACGATCGTTATATGGCGAGCCAACCAACTCATGCTTAACAACAGAGTCGAGCAACACTACCTTATATCCATACTTCTCTGGATCAAATGGGAAGTACTCAAACTCCATAGAGCGACAATCAAGACGCATCAAGTGACCAGCCTTACCGAATACAGATGCGAACTGGTCCATAATACCACACTTAACACCGCAGTAGTTATGCTCTGTCGACTGACCTATACGCGCTAACTCAAAGCGATCTATACCCAACGAGAACAATTCGTTAAGAGCATTTGCAAAGGTCGACTCCAATGCTGCCGATGAACTCATACCAGCACCAAGTGGCACATCACCTGAAAAGGCTGTATCAAAGCCTGCGATTTTACCGCCACGCTTCTGAATTTCGCGACACACACCAAAGATATAACGAGCCCAGCTCGCCTTTGGAGCATCCTCCTCATTTAGACCAAACTCTGCATAATCATCCAAGTCCACCGCATAGGCACGCACCACATTTGAATTGTTTAATTCTATCTCTGCAACCATCGCTTTATCAATAGCTCCAGGGAAAACAAAACCTCCATTATAGTCTGTATGCTCACCAATTAGGTTAATTCTACCTGGCGATGTGAACATCTGACCATTAGCGCCAAACTTCTCAACAAATTTCTCGTTTATATGCTTTACATCCATAGTTTATGTAGTTTTAAGTATTTCATTTACAAATTATCCATACAAAGTTAGCAATTTTATCTCGACAATGCAATAGCATCTTCCACAATTTTACTATCTTTGCGCTATGGAAAGACGCGACAAAGTATTTGAGTGGCTCACCAGCCACAATATAGAGTACTCATGGTACGAACACCCTGAGGCTCCAACAATCGAGATAGCACGCCAATATTGGCATAAGGACGGCTCAAAGCATTGCAAAAACCTCTTCTTCCGCAATCACAAAGGCAACCGCCACTATTTGGTCGTCTTTGACTCGGAGCAGTCAATGGCAATACACGACTTAGAACATATCCTCAAGCAGGGCAAGCTCTCTTTTGCCTCACCCGAACGCATGGATAAGTGGCTCGGTCTACGACCTGGCTCAGTATCGCCATTTGGTCTTATCAACGACACAGAGAACCATGTACACCTCTTCCTTGATGAGAGCCTACGCGAGCAACCATCACTCAGCTTCCACCCTAACGATAACCGCTTTACTGTCGTTATCTCGCGCGAGGAGTTCGAGCGATATTTAACCCTTGTAGGCAACACCTACGAATATATTAAGTTATACTAAGCGTGGCACTCTAATTGCATAGCGTCTCATAGGTAAACTAATTAAACATAGATACTTATGAGACGCTCATTTATTGAAGCCGTAGCCCACCGCCGCAGCTATTATCATTTAGGCAACGATGTCAAAATTAGCAATGCCGAGATACTAAAAACCATAGACACACTTCTTTCAAGTGTTCCATCGCCTTTTAACATTCAGTCTGCCCGCCTTGTTGTGCTATTGGGCGACCAACATATAGCTTTGTGGGACATTGTCGAATCAGCACTTAAACCTCTTATCAATGCAGAGCAATTCAAGTCCACACAACACAAGATAGAAAGCGCCTTTCGCTCAGGATACGGCACAGTACTATTCTATGAAGATGAGGATAAATTGAATGAACTACAAAAGACAGCACCCAAGTACGCGGAGCATGTAGCTAATTGGTCAGAGCAGAGCTCAGGAATGTTACAATTTGCGATATGGACTGCTCTCGAAGATATGGGACTCGGAGCATCGTTACAACATTATAATCCACTTATTGATGACACAGTTAGGAGGCGTTGGCTTATAGAGAAGAGTTGGCGACTTATCGCCCAGATGCCTTTTGGCACTCCCGAGCAGACTCCCGAGCCACATACTCAGAGGTCTCCAATCGGTCATCGCAGACTAATATTTGGACTTGACAACAAATAACAAGAGAGAGGTTTCTTTCGCGAAACCTCTCTCTCTATATATAAATAGGTATCTAATCCTCCATTACAGATTGCAAATCAACCTCCGTGAGTCGTCCCTGCGCAAATAGAAGCGTACGGGATGGGAACTGCTCAATAAGTGATATATTATGTGTCGACATTATCACTGCACAGCCCGTTGCAACGATACGACGAAAGACCATCATAATCTCCTCGGCAGTCTTAGGATCTAAGTTACCCGTAGGCTCGTCAGCAAGAATTAGTCGAGGTTTATTGACCAGCGCACGCGCAATAGCCAGACGCTGCTGCTCACCTCCCGATAACTCAAAAGGCATCTTATAACTCTTATTCTCCAAATCCACAAGACGCAACACCTTACCTATGCGTTCACGCATATCATCATCATTAGACCACCCTGTTGCACGCATTACATCGTAGAGGTTATAGAAGACATTTCTGTCGGTCAAGAGTTGAAAATCCTGAAACACTATACCCATAGAGCGTCTTAGATATGGAATTTGACGACGCTTGATACCATTAAGGCTAAAACCCACAACTTCACCCTCGCCATCAGCAATATCAACCTCTGCATAGAGTGCTTTAAGAAGCGTACTCTTACCCGAGCCAACACGACCTATAAGATAGACCAACTCACCCTCATCTACCGCAAGGTTAATATCGGACAAGACTAAGACCTTATCTCCATCCGCAGCATGACGCCCTTCACCCAAGTAAACAGACACACCTCTAAGCTCAACGACTCTTCTATTACCCATACAAATTATATCTATAATAAACGCAAAAGTAAAAAATATTTTTGTGTTAGCAAAATTTTCACTATTTTTGCATCCGCATCTGAATTGCCACAGATGCCACTTCGATAGTTATCGCTGTGTAGTTCTTTGTTTAGACTTAAAGTTTTATTAGCACTCTCAATAAAGAAAGTGTCGTAGATGCCCTTTGTTGAGATTGTATAAGGGCTATTTTTAAGTTGATTGAGCTTTTGACTTTGCAGGCAATAACAAGAGTCAAAACAATAAGCAACTAAAAAGAATTTTACAAAAGCCAACAAAGGACATCTGCGCCATCTTCAACGGGGGTGACCGGTTTTGACAGCAGGTAGAATTCGATTGTAAGCATGTCGAGCCTTGTGTGGGGTCTCGTTAAACTGAACACTCAAGCTATAAATGGCAATAACAACTATGCACTCGCTGCTTAATTTACAGGGTAAATTAGCTTAATCGCGTGGCCCAAGGCGGTCGCATGACGAGTATCCCGAGAGGTCGTTCCGCTCTTTAACGACTAATCATTATGGGGTATCATCAATTTAGAGATAGCGCGATATGTGCCTCGGTTATCGTGCGAGATTTAGAGGCTGGGACTTGGGTTTGGCTGCTGCCTGCCTG
>JAFYRL010000138.1 GCA_017546975.1 Alistipes sp. | reverse complement strand
TCGGCACAGTACGACCTTATCTCATACATCGGCACAGCCATGGCGACACTATGTGAGGGTGAGGTACTGCAGAGCCAGCACGCCAAGAACCTCGACACCAAGCGCGAGGATTACTTCACAATCATCTACCAAAAGACGGCAAGTCTCTTGGGTGTGAGCGCTGCCCTTGGCGCACTATCGGTAGGTGCTAACCGTGAGGAGGTAGACCGCATGCGCAAGTTTGGCGAAGCTATAGGCATTGCCTTCCAGATCCAGGATGACATTCTTGATTATAAGCGAGATAACAACACGGGCAAACCTTCGAATAACGACCTCCGCGAGCATAAGATAACCCTTCCATTGATAGAGGTTATGGAGCGTGGTGACGATAATTTCAGAGAGGAGATTATCACACTACTTAAGCGTTGCGACAAGGATGAGGAGGCTGTGAACAAGCTACACAACATCGTTGAGGAGCATGGAGGTAAGGAGTATGCTGCACAGACCATGCAGGCATATATTCAGCGTGCCATGCACCTACTTGCGAAGTTCCCGGACACCCCATATCGAGCATCGTTGTTGAACCTCTGCACATTCATTGCCGAGCGCGACAGATAAACACAAGAACATAAATATTAAACTATAACAGATTATGACACAGCAGAAAAAAGGTAATCTTTTGGCAATTATCGTAATGATATTGCTATTTGGTATGATTTCATTCGTTACCAACCTTGCATCGCCAATGGGTGATGTGCTTAAGAATCAGTTTGGCGTAGCTAACTGGATGGGTACACTTGGTGTATTTGCAAACTTTATCGCATACGCAGTAATGGGCATCCCTGCGGGTAACCTTCTACAGAAGCGCGGCTACAAATTTACCGCCTTGGCTGCCGTAGCCGTAGGTTTCACAGGCGTTGGTGTTCAGACTATTGCAGGTCTCCTTTCAGGTGACCTTGCCTTTGGCATCTACCTCCTTGGTGCCTTCATCGCAGGTTTCTCAATGTGCATGCTTAACATCGTTGTAAACCCTATGCTTAACAAGCTTGCAGGTGGTGGTAACCGTGGTAACCAGCTTCTTCAGGTTGGTGGTTCGTTCAACTCATTGATGGGTACAGCAGTTATCTTCCTTACTGGTGTCTTTGTGCCAAGCATCGCAAATGCTGAGATTAAGCAGGTATTCCCATTGATGTTCATCGCCCTTGCAATCTTTGCAGTAGCATTCATCGTTATCATCTTCACCGAGATTCCAGAGAGCGCACCTCAGGCTGCAGCAAAGAAGGAGGAGTCAAAGGTTGGTCCTATGTCATTCCGCCACTTCGTATTGGGTGCTGTAGCAATCTTCATCTATGTAGGTGTTGAGGTAGGTATTCCTAATGTTCTACAGAAGTGGTTGCAGAATGGTGGCTTGAGCGTAGAGAGCGGTGCTGAGGGTATCGCTGCTACAGTAGCTGCAACATACTGGTTACTAATGTTGGTAGGCCGTCTTACAGGCGCAGCACTTGGTGCTAAGGTATCGGCAAAGTCTATGCTTACAGCAGTATCAGTATTGGGTCTCGGCCTCGTATTGGGCGCTATGTTCCTTGACCCAGCAAACAGCGTTAACCTCCCAGTATTCAAGGGTACTGAGGGCTTCGGCGTAGCAAATGTTCCTGTGAACGCTGCGTTGTTGGTACTCTGCGGACTCTGCACATCTGTAATGTGGGGTGGCATCTTCAACCTTGCAGTTGAGGGTCTTGGCAAGTATACT
>JAFYRL010000137.1 GCA_017546975.1 Alistipes sp. | reverse complement strand
TGCAGATACAACGCTCGGCGAAATTCAAGTAGATGGGCTGTACTTGGCGTACTGCCCATTTACGAGATATTTCGTTAGCGGAAGTAGATGCCCATTATCACAACAAATACCGACGAAGGAGCCTTGTTAGACAGCTTCATTGTTTTATAGCTGACAACTTATCGCTTTATGCGGTTGTAGTGGCAAACTAATAAGTTCTCATCATCATCGTAGAGGTGCATACCACTGCCCTCACAATACTGCCACATCTTACAGTCGGCACACTTACCCTTCTTTGTCCACTCACGGTTACGGAACTTCTCAAAGCGATTTTGCCATACATCCCAGAAGTTATCATGATAGATATTTCCCTGAGTGAAGTTTGCACGCACACTTGTGCAGCCAGATATATCGCCATTTACACGAATTGAGGCGATGCCGATACCTGCGTAACACTCATAAGGATTTGTGCGCACACGCATCTCGTAGCCACCAAGGAAACCCTCACAGCTATAGGATGCCTCAATGCGTCCCTCCTTGCGTGTTTTAAGGATAAACTCCATCATCGCGGTGTACTCTTCATCGCTAAGTTGTAGCGTCTTATCCTGCGCAGCACGACCCACAGGGAAGATAGCAAACAATCGCCAACGACGCACACCCAACGAGATTAGGAACTCCTTGAACTCTTCAAGGCGTGGTAGCAATGCTGGCGTTACGCATGTCACAACATCCGACACAAGCTCTTTATCTGCCGATATCATACGCACAGCCTCCACAGCACGCGCAAAGCTCTCCTTATTTTGGCGAATATGGTAGTGGTGCTCCTCGAAGCCATCGAGTGACACGGTGATAGAGTGTAGACCCGAACGAATAAGCGAGTTGAGACGCTCACGGCTAAGTCCAAGGCCATTGGTCACCATACCCCAAGGGTAGCCACGGCGGTATAGGTTGATGCCTATCTGCTCCAAATCCTTACGCACTAACACCTCACCACCCGATAGGATGATAAAGGTCTTGTTTGGGTTTACATTGGGTGTAATATCGCGGTCAAGCACGCGGAAGAAATCCTCAGCGGGCATATCCCTAAGCGCAGGGTTTACGGTGCAGTCGCTACCACAGTGGCGGCACTGCAAATTACAACGCAAGGTACACTCCCAAAAGAGCGTATTGAGTGTATGCTCCTCGGTGCGTATCTTATGCAACTTCTTGAATAGCTTAAGCGCTATCCATTGGCGTAGTCCAAGGCGTTTTCCCATCTTATTTCTCTATATTTTTACCGATTTCAAGTATAGGGTCTGCGAGGTCGAATGAGCCATATAACTGCTCCGAGGCAGCACGGCAACCACCACGGCATCGCTCCCAAAGTTCGCACTGCTGACACCGCGCTGGGATATTATCAAAGTATCCAACCTCAGCCTCGCGCTTAAGTATTGCTGCCAACGACTCCTTATATATATTACCCATTACTCGGGGCGAGTGGTTGCAGAAGCGCACATCGCCACGATAGTTTATCGTTAGTGGGCGTGAGTTGAGGTCTGTGGTGCAGTGGCTAAATGTTATGTTTGGATACTCCTTAGGGTTGAGCAGACAGATAGGCGTACAGACACCATTATGGGCACGCATACCCAGCTCTCCGAGTTTACGGTTAGCACGACTAAAAGCATAGAGTAGCTCCTCGTGGCTAAGGTTTAGCTCCTCGGCATACTTGCGCCCTAAGCCTCCGATGTTGAAGCGGTTGAGCATAATGCGCTTTACACCCAACGATGCGTATAGGTCGAGCGTAGGCTCTATATCTGCGATGTTTAGTCGGCTAAGGATAAATACAGGTGTCAGCCACTCGGGGTTTTGTGCTACTATGCGTTTAGCACTCGCCATAGCTCTATCCCACGACCCTTCGAGCATTGTGATATGGTCGTGCTTTTGGCTAAGGTGCGAGAGGATAGGTATCTGTATTGTAGAGACACTAAGGTCTTTGAATATGGCAATATCATCCTCGCTTAGCAGCGTGCCATTAGTGAGCAAATTTACATTAGCACCTTTGGCGCGAGCTATAAGAACTATGTCGTGTATGCGTGGCAGTAGCGTAGGCTCACCACCCGTAAGCGAGATATTTCCCACCCTCGCCTCGCTGAGTAGACGGCGCAGCGTACGGCGCGCCATACGAAAGTCGGGAGCCTCAACCTTGTACTCACTATCGCAACCCTTGAAGTGGTTGTAGCAAAACCTACAACTCTGATTGCAAGCATCGGTAAGCTCGAAGATTATAAGACCTATATCTATTCTCTTCCGCGGCCAGAACATAACCCACACTGCTCTTAATTCTCCTCTTTAGCTACGATATTAAGGCCACAAAGACACTGAGGGTTGCGCACTATTGAATCACTCTCCACCACCCAATATGCAAATAGCAGAGCATCACCTACAAAGTCGCCAACATCAAGAGTAAACTCCTTTATGTTGCCTTCGCCCTCACCCATACTCTCTTGTATGTTACCAATTTCTGGCACTATAACCACAAACTTAGGGAGAGAAGATGTGTTGGTCTCATACTTAAACATCAATTTATCGCCATTACTCATGGTAAGAGGCAGTTCAATATCCTGATCTACAAAGTCAATATTGTATGTTAACTTCTCATATTCTGGGAGAGCGGGATCGTAGCAAGATGTGAAAATCTTACCGCAACCTGTAGATGTGATAGCCATAATACTAAGCAAAGCACCGCCAAGACGATACTTTAGGCGTGTGGCGCGCTTGCTACGACCAGCTGATAGCAAGTACCAAAGCGATACAGCAACAAACGCTGCGCCAAGAACAATAAATAGTGATGCGCGTTTCATGATATCTTAGTTTGAGATGTTAGTAATATTGGTACTTAGGGGCAGAGCCTACTCATTGACCTCCTCGTTGTTTACAGGTGTAAGCTCAATATCGCCAAGGTCAATAACCTTAATCTCCTCCTCTGCCCAACTTTGGTCAGTAGGTAGTTCTATCTCGTGGAGTTGAAATTCTCCACCATTTAACTCCCCATCGTCATCCGTGAAGGAGATATGATTAAGACGACCCTCCACGCGGAACTCGCCCGACTTATTAGTATAACTACCTTGCAAGTCGGTACTTACATGGATGCCCTCAATAGGCTCGCCCTCAGGGTCAACAACACGACCCGATGCCTGGAAGTTAGGGTTAAACTCGGCATCGTAAGGTGCATAACACGCCACACAGGTAAGCGTCATACCAAAGAGCGCGAATAGACGGGTTAAAATCTTGCCTAACATAGTCGTAAATATTTAAGGGAGGTTCTATAAATTAGGTCGAGTTGATTTTGTTGGATATTTCGAACAGATTTCTTATCTCATTCGAGGGCGCTATGCGGGCATAGCAACCGAGGAAAGATGAGAAAGATGCCGAAATAGACACAAAAGCGACCGAAATATAAAATAAAACTACCCATTGTTAAACTTAATTTACTAATTTATAGAACATCCCTTAAGGTTAGTTACTAATCAACCAAGAAGTCTGGGCGACCAAAGTTGAAGCCTACGCCTAAGTAGAAGTTAAAGGAGTTAGGTAATTGATATGTATCGCCAAAGAATGATCTAAGGAATGGTGCACCTGTTACAAGAAAATCAGCATAAGTATGCTCAACATCGCTTGATAGGTAGTCCATACCGAAGAAGATATTGATAAGCTTTGGGTGTATGTTCACCGCAGCGCCATAGACTCCCGGAACATTGCCATTGAAGAGGGTATAGCTTGCAGTGAACGATATCCAGTTTGTTGGGCGCACATTTAACGATGTTGTAAGCTCGCTCATCATACCACCATGCAAGATGCGTGTGCTCGACAAAGCTCCCACAGAGAAGTGGTTGCTAAGGAAGTTGTACTCAGCACCAAGGTTGATGTTGGTAACAAGGCGTGTGGTGTAGCCCGTTAAGAAGCGAGGCATCTCCACAAGATCATCCTCTATTATGCCTAAGATGTTGTCCACATCGCTCTTTTTGTCGAACGATGCTGTCATCGTGCTCTCCATCATAGTATCCTTCGACCATCTGATAAAGCCAAGGTCTGTGATAGCTCCCGATAGCTTAAGGTGATTATCTAACAAGCGCACCTCAGCACCAAGGTCGATAGCGCCACCGAAACTCTTAGTATTATCGAACACTGGGGCAATTGTTGTATCATCCGTAATCTCTGGGAATTCCTCGCCGTTGTAATCTGAGCTATATACGATGGAGCCAGCCGCCTTCATACCGCCATCTACATGGTACTTGTCGTTGTTAGCAGCAATCTCGTTGAAATATATATTCATATTTATGAGACCCACGAGGAACTTTGCACGAGCACCCAAGGTGATGTTATCGCCGATGCGGAAGGTGCGACCAATATAGTTCTCGATGTATGCGTCGCAGTTAAGACGGATATCCTTAGCTGTTATACCATTAGTATAATCGCTCTTCAATATCTTGTAGTACTCCTTTGGTATTGTACCATCCATCATAAGGCGTATATTCGAACCGATGTTCCAGAATATATCATTGCGGGTGTAGAAGCCTGTTTGAAAGATGTTGATATTGTAGCTAAATGACTCCTTACACTTGTTTGGTAACCTGCCGATGAAATCATTGACAGATACCAATGGGCTTGCTGCACCCACATTTTGACCATCGCGGTAGAAGGTCATACAGGAGTTGTAGTTGCTATAACTACCAAATGTAAATCCTGAGTATGGCGAAAGACCAATATAGCCACGCGTAGGTGCTAACGCAGGGTTAAGCTCAGTACGGAAGTATGAGCCCTCCATAAAGTATGATGTCTTGAGCTGTGCCGATGCACTCTCGGCAAATAGCATAGCTACAGCGAGCAACGCTCCACAAATAAATCTCTTAGTTTTCATA
>JAFYRL010000136.1 GCA_017546975.1 Alistipes sp. | reverse complement strand
TCAACTGTTGATGCAGATGTCTTGGATGATCTTGAGGAGGTGCTTATCACATCGGATGTGGGCGTTGAGACTACTGTGAAGATTATCGAGGCTATTGAGAAGCGTGTTGCGCGTGATAAGTATATGAACACCTCTGAGCTTCACGCTATTCTTCGTGAGGAGATTGCCAACCTTATGGAGGAATCACATCGTTCTACTAAGGACTTTGGTATCGAGGTAAAGCCTGGCTTCCCTTATGTAATGATGGTCGTGGGTGTTAATGGTGCTGGTAAGACTACCACTATTGGTAAACTTGCAGCTAAGCTAACTCGTGCGGGCCGTAAGGTGTATATCGGTGCAGCTGATACCTTCCGTGCTGCGGCTATCGACCAGTTGGCTGTATGGGCTGAGCGTGCTGGTGCAACTATGATTCGTCAGGATATGGGCTCGGACCCAGCCTCTGTGGCGTACGATACTTTGCGCTCGGCAGTAGCCAATGGCGCTGATGTGGTACTTATCGACACTGCGGGTCGCTTGCATAATAAGGTCGGACTTATGAAGGAGCTTACAAAGATTCGCAATGTTATGGCAAAGGTTATTCCTGATGCACCACATGAGGTTATGCTGGTGTTGGATGGCTCTACAGGTCAGAATGCCTTTGAGCAGGCGAAGCAGTTCACTGAGGCTACGCAGGTTACCTCGTTGGCTATCACCAAGCTTGACGGTACGGCTAAGGGTGGTGTAGTTATTGGTATCAGTGACCGTTTCCATATTCCAGTGCGCTATATCGGTATTGGTGAGGGCATCGACCAGTTGAAGATGTTCGACCGTAAGGAGTTTGTGCGTGCATTGTTTGGCGAAGATCAAAAGTAAAATAAATGAAGAAGATCAATATTATAACCCTTGGATGCTCTAAGAATACTGTTGACTCTGAGCATCTTGCAGCACAGCTTGCCGCTATGGACTACAAGGTAGTCTTTGATAGTGATCGCACAGATGCTGATGTTGTGGTGATTAACACTTGTGGCTTTATTGGTGATGCTAAGCAGGAGTCTATCGACACTATCTTGCGTGCCGCACAACTAAAGGAGGCGGGAAAGATCGAGGAACTCTTTGTCGTAGGTTGCCTTTCACAGCGCTATGCTGACGAGCTACGCCCTGAGCTACCTGAGGTAGATGACTTCTTTGGTGTTAATGATTGGGCGGGTATTGTTGAGCGTCTTGGAGCAAAGTATCGTAAGGAGAATGAGACTAAGCGAGAGCTCTCAACACCATCGCACTACGCCTACCTAAAGATTTCTGAGGGCTGTAATTGGATGTGTGGCTATTGTGCCATTCCTCTAATCCGTGGTCGTCATAAGTCTGTACCTATGGAGGATCTTCTTGCTGAGGCTGAGTCGTTGGCAGCTAAAGGTGTTAAGGAGCTTATGGTTATTGCTCAGGATACAACATATTATGGCGTAGATATCTACGGCGAGCGCAAGTTGGCTGAACTTTTGGAGCGCCTATGCCAGGTTAAGGGTATTGAGTGGATTCGTCTACACTATGCCTATCCTACAGACTTCCCTGATGAGGTTATTGCGGTTATGGCTCGTGAGAAGAAGATTTGTAAGTACCTTGATATTCCTTTCCAGCATATCTCGGATAATCAGCTCTCTGCCATGAAGCGTCGTCATACTAAGGCGGATGCCTTGTGCCTTATTGAGAAGTTGCGTGCCGCAATTCCAGATATTGCACTTCGCACAACGCTGTTGGTGGGCTATCCTACTGAGAGTGAAGCTGATTTCGCTGAACTTCAGGAGTTTGTTAAGAATACTAAGTTTGACCGTTTGGGTGTTTTTGCCTACTCTGAGGAGGAGGGTACATACTCTGCTACACGCCTTGGCGACGATGTCCCTGAGGATGTAAAGCACGAGCGTGTAGATAGAATTATGCGCCTTCAGGAGCGTATATCGTTAGAGAATAATGCTAAGCGTATAGGTCAGAAGATGCGTGTTATCATCGACCGCAAGGAGGGTGATTTCTATATCGGTCGTTCGGAGTACGACTCACCAGAGGTAGATCAGGAACTTGTTATCGAGAGCTTTGGTAAGCGCCTTCTCCGTGGTCGTTTCTACGATGTAGTTATCACTGATGCTGAGGATTATGATCTCTATGCTGAAATTATATCGTAAATAGGGTTGCTTATTTTAGCAATAATGTTTTGATAATACCTTTTTTTTGACTATATTTGTGCTGTTAATCCCGTTGCGTAGTTGCATATGGCGAAGAAGGATATAATTAAACGATTGAGCGAACAGGTAGATAACCTTATCGCGTCGCATGAAAAGAGTGCTTCGGAGTGTCGTGAACTTATTGCTGAGCGCGATAAGCTTGCCGCTGAGAAGAGGTGCTTGGAGGAGCGAGTAAGAGGTCTTGAGGAGCGCATAAAAAGTTTGGAGCTCTCAGGAGTTATGTCTGGCGCAGGGGGAGATGTAGAGCGTGCAAGGCAGCGTGTCAACAATTTATTGCGGGAGATTGACCGATGCATTGAGGCTGTTAAGCATCAGCAGGAGAATAATTAAGGCGTAGGAGCTTACAATAATATAGTAGGGTATGGACAAGAAGGTCAAGATAAACATATCTATAGCAGGTAAGAGCTATCCTATGACTGTTGATGTTGCAAACGAGGAGCTTTACCGCGTAGCTGCGAAGCGTCTAAACGATACAATCTCGGAGTTTAACCGAGTACCACAATTTGATAGTCAGGATCGTTTAGCCATGGCGGCACTACGCTACTCAATACTTAGCCTAACTTCTGAGCGTAACGCATCGCTTGGAGATGAGGATGTCGAGGAGTTGGAGGCTATTGAGCGTCGCATACGCGATTATGTAAAGGCATAGACACCTTTGGGGCTTGATATTTGCTAAATATATTGGTGGCACGCCAAAATGTGCATAGGTTCTTTTTATAGATCTATCCCGCATAGATTCCTTAAAAGCTTTGCGATCTGTACAACTAATTTCACATTGGGACAACTTTCGAGTAAAGCCACAAAACAAGGCCTCAACCCTTTGGGTGTGGTGCGTAAGTGCCACCAGTGGACTGTTGCGTGCCTCGGAGCCCCACCTATGACAATCGCTGGATTCGTCAAACAAGTTAAGGAATATGTGCGGGCTTTTTTTTATGTAAACTATTTACTAACAACATAATAACATTACTAATTCTATGGAATCAATATGGATAATCGTCGGTGTTGTTGTGGGAGCTATCGTAGGTGGATTTGTCGCTTACTTTGCTGCTCATGCACGCGCCAAGGCTATAGTATTGAAGGCTGAGGCAGACGGCGAAATGATAAAGAAGGAGAAGATGCTTCAGGCTAAGGAGAAGTTCATTCAGCTTAAGAGTGATCATGACCGTCAGGTTAATGAGCGTAATCAGAAGCTTCAGCAGAGTGAGCAGCGTGCTAAGCAATATGAGTCTAATCTTCAGCATAAGGAGAAGGAACTTGATCGCAAGTCATCAGAGTGTGACAAGCGTAAGGAGCAACTTGATAGCCAGCTAAAGAGTGTTGAGGCACGCAAGGATGAGTTGACAGCAGCTATTAAGGCTCAGAACGAGCGTTTGGAGCAGATCTCAGGCATGAGCTCTGAGGAGGCTAAGAATGTTCTTATTGAGAATATGAAGAATGAGGCTAAGGCTGAGGCTGCAGCTTTCGTATCGGAGACTATCGAGGAGGCTAAACTTTCTGCATCTAAGGAGGCTAAGCGTATTGTGATTGCCTCTATTCAGCGTGTAGCCACTGAGACCGCTATCGAGAATGCTGTTACAGTATTTAATATCGAGTCTGACGAGGTCAAGGGTCGTATTATCGGCCGTGAGGGTCGTAATATTAGAGCTTTGGAGGCAGCTACAGGTATTGAGATTATCGTTGACGATACTCCTGAGGCTATCATTCTTTCAGGCTTTGATCCTGTTCGTCGTGAGATTGCTCGTCTTGCTTTGCATCAGCTTGTTACAGACGGCCGTATTCATCCAGCTCGTATTGAGGAGGTCGTTGCAAAGGTTAAGAAGCAGATCGAGGAGGAGATTATCGAGGTTGGTAAGCGTACAACTATTGACCTTGGTATTCATGGTCTTCACCCTGAGCTTATCCGTCTTATCGGTAAGATGAAGTATCGTTCATCATATGGTCAGAACCTTTTGCAGCATGCTCGTGAGACTGCTAACTTGGCAGGTATCATGGCAGCAGAGCTTGGTCTTAATCCTAAGGCAGCACGCCGTGCAGGTCTTTTGCATGATATAGGTAAGGTGCCTGATGATGAGCCAGAATTGCCACACGCAATCATTGGTATGAAACTCGCTGAGAAGTATAAAGAGAAACCTGATGTATGCAACGCTATTGGTGCTCACCATGATGAGGCTGAGATGACCTCTCTTATTGCACCTATTATCCAGGTTTGTGACGCTATTTCTGGTGCTCGACCAGGTGCTCGCCGCGAGGTTGTTGAGTCATACATCAAGCGCCTTAAGGAGATGGAGGATATCGCACTCTCATATCCAGGTGTTGTTAAGACTTATGCTATCCAGGCAGGTCGCGAGTTGCGTGTTATCGTAGGTGCTGATAAACTATCTGATCAGGAGTCTGAGGCGCTATCACACGATATCGCAAAGAAGATTCAGGACGAGATGACCTACCCAGGTCAGGTTAAGATTACTGTAATCCGCGAGACTCGTTCAGTATCTTATGCTAAATAAGGCTCTCTTTTAATAGAGATTTCATGTGATAATATCCCCTGAGTATTGTTTTGCTCAGGGGATATTTCAATTTTCTATATGTATAGCATCTTTCTTTCAATTATGCTTTTAGTTGAGCGAGTAGGCTATACCTATATTTATATATATAGATTGGTCTTTTGATGCCTTATTTCAGCTTATAAACTTAAAGTGTTGATTATCAGTGGTAATTAAATATATTTGTAAATATTTTATAAAATAGTTTGTAAAATATTTGGTGAATTAAAAATGATGCATTATCTTTGCACCCGCTTTCCCCTCATAACGAGGGATATGCAAAGCAAAGGTTCTTGAAAATATTTTTGAAAAAAGTTATCAAAAAATTTGGTAGTTTCAAAAATATGCATTATCTTTGCACTCGCTTTTCGCTCTTAAAGAAATTTGGAGCTGAGGGGCTAAGAAAATGGTTCTTTGATTTACTGGTAAAATAATTGAGAGAAAAGTGTAGTATTTATCTGTCAATTTCCTTTTAGGAAAGATTGAAACAGTCAGGACTCTAACAAAACATTAAATAAATTTTTACAATGGAGAGTTTGATCC
>JAFYRL010000135.1 GCA_017546975.1 Alistipes sp. | reverse complement strand
GTCGAGTTGATTTTGTTGGATATTTCGAACAGATTTCTTATCTCTTTCGAGGGCGCTATGCGGGCATAGCAACCGAGGAAAGATGAGAAAGATGCCGAAATAGACACAAAAGCGACCGAAATATAAAATTAAACTTCCTATTATTAAACTTAATTTACTAATTTATAGAACATCCCTTATTAAATATAGGTGCGACTATCTATTCTGATGACGGCGCATCTCGCGGTTAATTGTCATCTGATCCTGCTGCTGACGAAGAGCCTCCTCGTAGCGCTCCTGGAACTTAGACTTCTTCTTAGGTTTGCGTGTTAGAAGCTTCTCGCGTACCTCCTCGTCGTTAACACTGCGGCGGATAACGAACATGATAATCATTGTGAAGATCTGTGATAGGAAGTAGTAGTAGCACAAACCTGATGAGAACTCGTTCATCACGCAGAGCATCATGAGAGGCATGAAGTATACCATCATGAACTTCATCATACCAGCACCTGGCTGACCTGCTGTTGTTGCCTCCTGCTGCTTGTAGCTAATAAATGAGTAGCCGAACAAGGCAAGGGCCATAAGCAATGCAAACAAGCTCACATGGTCACCATAGAATGGAATGTTGAATGGGAACTCGATAACGCTATCGTATGTCGAAAGATCGTTAGCCCAAAGGAAACGCTCGCCACGAAGCTCGATACTTGCAGGAATGAAACGGAACATAGCCCAAAGGATAGGCATCTGGATAAGAAGTGGTAGACAGCCACCCATAGGGCTGATACCCACCTTCTGATATAGCTCCATGGTTGCCTGCTGCTTCTTCATTGCATCCTCCTGCTTAGGGAACTTCTTATTGATAGCCTCCAACTCAGGACGAATAGCACGCATCTTAGCTGTTGACATGTAGCTCTTATAAGTAAGAGGTAGGATTACAGCCTTAACAAGAAGGGTCAACAATAGGATGATAAGACCGAAGCCAAGACCCATATCGCGCAACCAGTGGAACACAGGGATAGTGACAATCTTATTCCACCAGCCGATGAGTGTACCACCCATAGGGATAATCTTCTCAAGGTCACAACCACGGCCCAAGAACTCAACCTTCTTCATTACCTTATAGTCGTTAGGACCATAGTAGAAGGCCATGTTGTATAGTTCACGACCGCTTGTGTGAGGAATAGCTACCTGAGCATCGAACTCCTTCATGTAGCCCGCCTTATCGTTCTTTGCGCTCTTGAAGCTCATTGTAGCCTCAAAAGGATGCTCCGAGATAAGGGCAGATGAGAAGTACTGCTGCTTGAAGGCTACCCACTCAACGCCCTCCTCAACCTCACGCTCACCATCAGCATCCAACTGCTCTACATCGCCATCAACGAAGTACTCGATAGTGGTTGCGATAGACTCATTCTTGAAGCTGCGCTCGTTCTTGTTCGACTTATTGTGCCATGTAAGTACAATCTCATCGCCGTTTGCCAACATCTGGTCGATGTTGTGCTGCTTAAGTGTGAAGTCGATGAGGTAGTCGCGGCTTGCATCGCCAGTGTTGTATACCGTATATACATACTCGACCCACGCATCGCGCTCGATATTGAGGGTCATGGTGATAATGGTGCGATCCTCCAACTTCTCAACCTCTGGGGTGAAGAAGTAGTTGTTTGTGTTGAGTAGCTCGTTAGCACCTGCACGGCGAAGATTGATACCCATCTTCATTGACTCTGGAGTCATGAGCTTAACAAGCTCGGTGCGCTCACCCTCAGCATAGCGGTAGTAGTCGTTAAGTGTAACATCTACAATCTTACCACCACGGTTATCGAAGGTGATGCTCATAAAATCGTTAGATACCACCTCCTGCTTAACAACGCCACGGCGTGCTGCATAAAGGGTAGCACCATGACGCGCAACCTCCAGATTTGTTTTCTCTACCTCAGCAATTGAGTCGCGAGTGAAGCGCTCCTCGTCACTCATCTGCTCCTCAAGCATACGCTCGGCCTCAGCCTCAGCAATGCGCTTTGCGCGCTCTGCCTGCTCAACCTTAGCCTTCTCCTGTGCAATCTTCTGCTGCTCATCAATCTCGTGACTCTGATAGAACGAGAAGCCAATGAAGAGCGCAACCATCAGCACAATGCCAATAATACTTTTCTTGTCCATTTCTAAAATTTGAATCCCCTTGCAAGATCGTTGCCTCCCTTGCAAGAGGATATAGTTAAATATTTTTTAAGCCGTCAAATATAGCAATAAATTACTTGTTTGCCTTCTCATCACGATATTTTAGCGCCTCCTGAACAAAACGCACGAACAATGGATGAGGATTTGCTGCTGTAGAGTGGTACTCAGGGTGATACTGTGTACCTACGAACCAGCGGTGTGTAGGAATCTCAACAACCTCAACCAAGCCTGTGTCAGGGTTCAAACCTACAGCCTGCATACCTGCAGCCTCGAAGTCTGTTAGATATGTGCTATTGAACTCGTAGCGGTGACGGTGACGCTCCACGATATCCTGTGAGCCGTATGCCTCCTCAACGCGTGAGCCCTTTGCCAAGTGGCAAGGATAGCCACCAAGACGCATTGTGCCGCCCTTAGCAGTAACCTTCTTCTGCTCCTCCATAAGGTCGATAACAGCGTGCTTAGTCTGTGCCATCTCGCTTGAGTTAGCATCGCTCCAGCCGATAACATTGCGTGCAAACTCAATAACAGCGCACTGCATACCAAGGCAGATACCGAAGAATGGTACATTATTCTCACGAGCATAGCGCACAGCAACAAGCTTACCCTCAATACCACGGTTACCGAAGCCTGGAGCAACCATGATAGCTGACATGCTACCAAGCTGATCGCTTACATTGTCGATTGTAAGGCGCTCGGAGTTAACATAGTGAAGCTTAACCTTAACCTCGTTTACAGCACCTGCGTGGATGAATGACTCGCTGATAGATTTGTATGCATCTGGAAGCTCAGTGTACTTACCTACAAGGGCGATATCGACAACGCTCTTAGGGTTCTTGATGCGCTCAACGAAAGCCTCCCAGTTTGTCAAATCTGGCTCCTGCTCAGCCTCCAAGCCGAGTTTCTCAAGCAATACGCCATCGAGGTTCTGAGCGTGCATGCGCAATGGTACCTCGTAGATTGTAGGTACATCGATAGACTCGACAACAGCCTCTGGTGCAACATTACAGAAGAGAGCAACCTTGCGGCGTACATCCTCGCCAAGGTTATGCTCTGAGCGAAGTACCAATACATCTGGCTGAAGACCATAAGAAAGAAGCTCCTTTACAGAGTGCTGTGTAGGCTTTGTCTTAAGCTCGCCTGATGCTGCCATGTATGGGATGAGTGTAAGGTGAACGAGAACAGTGTTCTGGTAGCCGAGCTGATAGCGTAGCTGGCGTACAGACTCGATAAATGGCAATGACTCGATATCACCTACTGTACCACCAATCTCGGTGATGATAACATCGTACTTCTTTGTGGCGCCAAGCAACTGTACACGGCGCTTAATCTCATCGGTGATGTGTGGGATAACCTGCACAGTCTTACCGAGGAACTCGCCACTACGCTCCTTGTCGATAACGCACTGGTAGATCTTACCTGTGGTTACATTGTTGTTCTTGGTTGTCTGTATCGAGGTGAAGCGCTCGTAGTGACCAAGGTCAAGGTCGGTCTCTGTACCATCCTCAGTAACATAGCACTCGCCATGCTCATAAGGGTTCAATGTACCTGGGTCGACATTGATGTATGGGTCGAGCTTCTGGATAGTTACAGAATAGCCGCGTGCCTGAAGAAGGCGTGCGATAGATGCTGAGATAATACCTTTACCAAGTGATGATGCTACACCACCAGTAACGAATATGTACTTTGGCTTAGATAGTTTCATAATATATCTTGTTTTCTCTGTTAATAATTATCTATTTTGTCTCCTGTTCGTCGATAACTCTAATCTTCTCGATAGTATCTGCCATATCGCGCTTTGTACGCTCAATCTTCTCGCGTACATCAGCAATCAAAGCCTCTGCATTCTTAGACTTTGAGAAGAAGCCGATGTTATTCTCCAAAAGTGCGATATCCTGCTCCATCTGGCGTACCTTGTTGTAGAGCTTCTCACGCTCTGAGCGTAGCTGGTTGCCACCCTTCATATTCGATACGCGCTCCTTGAAGCGGTTCATCGAACGGTCGCGCTCCGATGAGCGTAGGGTAGCGAACATAGTATCTACAATAGTCTTGTACTCCTTCTGAATTGCATCCTTATGCTTAATAGGCACGAAGCCAATCTGACTCCAGCGACGCTGGAACTCCTTGATAGCCTCAAAGCCACCAGCCTTAACATCTGCAGCGCGCATCTCCTCCAACAATGCCTGCTTGAGTTTTAGGTTCTCCTCGTGTGCCGAGTCGATGGTTGAGAAGTGTGCCGCCTTGCGCTCGAAGAACTTGTCACATGCTGAGCGGAAACGCTTCCAAATAGCATCTGAGTGGCGGCGTGCTACAGGACCAGCCTGCTTCCAACGCGCCTGAAGTGCTATAAGTTCATCTGTAGCGTGCTTCCAATCCTCAGACATAGCAAGAGTCTCGGCCTCAGCACAAAGCTCCAACTTAACAGCGAGGTTGTGCTCCATCTCGCTCTTAACGCCAACATAGAACTCTCGCTTATTCTCGAAGAACTTGTCGCATGCCGAGCGGAAACGCTCATAAATACGGTTGTTCTCCTTCTTAGGTGCAAAACCTATGGTCTTCCATATCTTCTGAATCTCAAGAAGCTCCTCGCTTGCCTTGTTCCAATCCTTACGCGAAAGCATAGGGCGTGTTGCAAGGGCCTCGGTCTTCTCGCAAAGCTCAGTCTTGAGTGCAAGGTTCTTGGTCTGCTCAGCCTTAAGGGTCTCGAAGTGCTCCTGATGACGCTTGTTGATGCGGCTTGATGCCTCCTTGAAACGCTCCCAAAGAGCCTCCTTATACTCCAACGCTACAGGACCTGTCTCGCGCCACTCATCATGTAGCTTCTGAAGCTTGCGGAATGCCTCGACAATCTGTGTGTTGAGGGTAAGCTCCTCGGCCTGCTCGCAGAGAGAAAGCTTAGCCTCGTAGTTCTTCTTAAGGTCGAGATCGCGTAGCTCCTTGTTTATCTTGATGAAGTTGTAGAAGTTCTCAACATGAAGGTTGTAGGTCTCCCACAAATCTTTCACGCTCTGCTGAGGTACAAGACCTGTCTCCTTCCACTTTGTCTGAAGTTCGCGGAAGCGAGTGAAAGTGTTGTTCATGGTCTCCTCGGAGTTGATAAGCTCCTTAAGCTCCTCGATTATGGCGAGTTTAATTTTGAGGTTCTCCTCCTTGCTTGCCTCAAGCTCGGCGATATGACGGTCGCGCTCGGTGCGGTATGTTGCAAAGAGAGCCTTGAAGCGTGCTTCGTGCTCATCTGGCTGTGGGGTGAACTCCTCCTCGTTACCACCAGCCTCTACGAATGCCTTACGCTCGGCCTCGATATTTGAACGATGCTGTTTATAGAATGCAATCTTGATTGCCTCAACTACAGAACGAAGTCTTTGTACAGGCTCCGACTCTAACTTTTGAGCAAAAAGCTCCACAAGCTCGGCCTCATTAAGACCCATAAGAGAACCCTCCGAAGCTGTTGCCTCAGCCTCCTCTTCCTCGGTCTCATCGCCCAACTCAAGGCCAGCCTCCTGAGCTGCCAATGCAGCCTCCTCGTCGGCAAAGTGCTCGCTCATTGAGTTCGTTGTGGTCTCATCACTTGCGACCTGGTCGTTGTTTACTTCGATGTTTGTAGTCTTCTGCGCATCTTCGGCAGTGTTGCCGACAGGCTCCGCTGGAGCCGCAAGATTGATCTTTTCGGTAGTCATCTTTGTATAGTTTTAGTTCAATCGTTCGCGCCCGTGTAGGCGCGTTTATTCATGCAAATATAAGTATATTTCCTCAAAGGACAAAATAATTCTATGTTTATTCCGAAATATTACAAATTGCGCCCTAATTTGCTATGCGATAAATAGTCCAAAATAGTTCTAGGTGTTTAATTTGTGTAAAGATAATTATTGATGTGTTATGACTATAAATATATCGTTGTTTTATGGGGTGAAAATTGGAGTTGAAAAAAAAGTTGTAAATTGGTTGGAAAGTCGGTCAAAAATTATTATCTTTGTGTGATTTTAGGTGGATGCCTAATTCCTTATTTTGAAACTTTGAATTTAACTAAATAATAATCGCAATGGTAATTTTGGTTCTCAACTGCGGTAGCTCATCTATCAAGTACCAGGTTCTTGATGTTCAGGAGCAGTCGCAGACTCTACTTGCCAAGGGCTTGGTAGAGCGTATTGGTTTGGCTGAGGGTGATCTTACACACAAGCCACAGGGTAAGGATAAGTTCGAGCTTCGTTGTCCAATTCCTGATCACACAACAGGTATTCGTCTTGTTCTTGATGCTTTGACAGATGCTGAGCATGGTGTTATCTCATCTCTTGACGAGCTTAAGGCTGCAGGTCACCGTGTAGCTCATGGTGGAGAGTTCTTCACTGATAGCTGCCTTGTCGATGATGAGGTTAAGGCAAAGATCGAGTCTTTGTACTCTATCGCTCCACTTCACAACCCTGCAAACCTTGAGGGTATCCTCTCTATGGAGAAGGTTCTTCCAGGTATCAAGCAGGTAGCTGTGTTCGATACATCTTTCCACCACACTATCCCAGCAATTAACTATATGTACGCTATCCCTTACGAGTACTACGAGAAGTATCGTGTTCGTAAGTATGGTTTCCATGGTACAAGCCATAAGTTTGTTGCTCGCGTAGGTGCTGAGATGTTCGGTCTTGACTTCGAGAACTCAAAGATTGTTACTTGCCACATCGGTAACGGTGCATCTGTAACAGCTATCAAGAATGGTAAGTCATTCGATACATCTATGGGCTTCTCTCCACTTGATGGTCTTGTGATGGGTACACGCGCAGGTTCTATGGATGTTAGCGCTGCAACATATATTGCAAGCAAGGAGGGTATGACATACGCTGAGCTTGACAATATGCTTAACAAGAAGTCGGGTGTTCAGGGTCTTACAGGTATCTCAAGCGATATGCGCGATATCGATGCTGCATACGATGAGGGTAACGAGCGCGCTATCCTTGCACGCGATATGTATGGTAACCGCATCAAGAAGTTTATCGGTGAGTACGCTGCTGAGATGGGTGGTGTAGATCTTGTAATCTTCACTGGTGGTGTTGGTGAGAACTCTCCAGAGGTGCGTGAGTACGCTCTTCAGGGCTTGGAGTTCATGGGTCTTGAGTTTGACGCTACACGCAACCGTGGTAAGCGTGGTACAGACTACGAGATCTCTAAGGAGGGCTCTAAGGTTAAGGCCGCAGTTATCTGCACTGACGAGGAGTTGGTAATCGCTAAGGATACATACCGCTTGGTAAAATAAATTTGTTGTGATAATAGCGCATCTTCTGCCGCTAGCAAAATATTTCGTCATCGGACAGTACTTTTAGTACAGCCCATCGACGAAAATTTCGCCGAGCGTTGCATCTGCGCCATTCTAACAACAAATTAGGTGAACTGAAAACAGTACCTAGAACGAAAAATATTAACAAACAAACATAAAAAACTTAAACTATTATGATTAAGCATTTGGACGAGCTTGTAGCTGCGGCTGTGGCACGCGGTAAGAAGAAGATGATTGTGGCTTACGGTCAGGATACTCACTCTATCGGTGCTACCGATATGGCTATCAAGGCTGGCCTTGCAGATGTTACCCTTGTTGGTGACCCTGAGGAGATTAAGAAGTCTTGCGAGGCTGAGGGTGTAGATATGAGCCAGTACACTATCATCCCAGAGTCTGAGGATGTTAAGGCTGTTGAGATTGCTGTTAAGGCTGTACACAACGGTGAGTACGATGTACTTATGAAGGGTGTTGTGCCAACAGATAAGTATATGCGCGGTATCTTGAACAAGGAGTGGGGTTTGTTGCCACAGGGTACTGTTCTTAGCCATGTTACTGTATTGGAGGTTCCTGCATACCACAAGCTTCTTGTAGTGAGTGATGTTGCTGTTCTTCCATGCCCATCACTTGAGCAGAAGAAGCAGATTGCTAAGTACCTTATCCAGACTGCAAACAACCTCGGTATCGAGACTCCTAAGGTAGCTCTTATCGCTCCATCTGAGCAGCTTCTTCCAAAGGTTGTAAGCTCTGTTGAGGCTAAGGAGCTTTCAGATCTTGGCCAGGCAGGTGAGCTTGGTAACGGTTTGTTCCAGGGTCCTTTGGCATTGGATGTTGCTATCGACGAGGAGTCTGTTAAGATTAAGAAGCTTACAGGTCCTGTTGCTGGTGACGCAGACTGCTTGTTGTTCCCTAACCTTGAGTCAGGTAATGTATTCTTCAAGGCTTGCTCTAAGTTCGGTGGCGCTGAGTTGGCTGCTATGGTTGCTGGTCCTACAGCTCCATGTGTGCTTACATCACGCGGTGACTCTACAAAGACTAAGTTGTACTCTATCGCTCTTGCTTGCTTGTCTGCTAAATAATTAAATAGATATTACAATGGCTTATAGAATATTAACAATTAACCCAGGCTCAACTTCGACAAAGGTCGCTTTGTTCGAGGATATGGAGCAGGTTAAGACCCTAAAGCTTAGCCATTCGGCTGAGGAGATTGCTCAGTTCGCATCTGTAGCTGATCAGCTTGAGTGGCGTTTGGGCATCATCCTTGATGCTTTGAAGGCTGATGGTATTGAGCTTACATCGTTGGATGCTGTTATCGGCCGTGGTGGTCTTATGCGTCCTATCGAGGGTGGCGTTTACCGCGTAGGTGAGGCTATGATTGCCGACCTTGTAGCGCCTAAGCGTCAGCATGCCAGCAACCTTGGTGCTTTGATCGCTCGTCGTATCGCTGATGCAGCAGGTGTTGAGGCTTATATCGCAGATCCTGTTGTTGTTGATGAGCTTCAGGATATGGCTCGCGTGAGTGGTCTTAAGGAGCTTCCACGCCGCTCTATCTTCCACGCTTTGAACCAGAAGGCTATCGCTCGTCGTTATGCTAAGGAGGTAGGTCGTCCTTATGAGGATCTTAACCTTGTAGTTGTTCACATGGGTGGTGGTATCTCTGTATCAGCACACTGCAAGGGTCGTGTTATTGACACTAACAATGCTCTTGATGGTGATGGTCCATTGGCTCCAGAGCGCGCAGGTTGCCTTCCAGCTGGTGACCTTGTAGACCTTTGCTTCTCTGGTAAGTACGACAAGGCTGAGATTAAGAAGTTGTTGGCAGGTAAGGGTGGTCTTGTTGACCATGTTAACTGCAACAATGTTCAGGAGCTTAACGAGGTACGCGCTGCAGCAGGCGACAAGGAGGCACGCTTTATGCTTGATACTATGTCATACTCAGTAGCTAAGTATATTGGCGAGATGGCAGTGGTATTGAAGGGTCAGGTAGATGCTATCCTTCTCACAGGTGGTATTGCATGGAATGACTGCGTTAACGATATCATCGTTGACTACTGTAAGTTCCTTGCACCTATCAAGATTTACCCAGGTGAGAACGAGCTTGAGTCACTTGCAGAGAACGCATTGCGTGTTCTTAAGGGTGAGACAACTGCTAAAGAATACTAATTTTATTGAGATAACGGCGCATCTATTGCCGCTAACTAATTATTGTAGCAATGGGCAGTACCTCTAAGTACAGCCCATCGCTTCAGAATTTGCCGAGCATTGTATATGCACCATTCTATCAATAAAATTCACCTCTCTGATTTGCATATAAAGTAAATTGGGCGATGAAAATTTTAATTATCAACGGGGCGAACCTCAATCTTTTGGGGCGTCGTCAACCTGAGATATATGGTTGTGAGAGCTTCGAGGATTACCTCGGGGCTCTTCGCAATCGTTATCCAGAGCATACTATCGACTACTATCAGTCGAACATAGAGGGCGAGTTGGTTGATGCTATTCAGCGTGCTGATATGCAGTACGACGGCATTATCCTCAATGCTGGTGGTTACACCCACACATCTGTGGTTATTCGTGATGCCATATCTGCAATCTCGAAGCCTGTTGTCGAGGTACACATCTCGCAGATACTTGCACGCGAGGAGTTTAGACACATATCTCTTATTGCCCCTGTTGCAGTGGGTACAATTACAGGCTTTGGTCTTAAGTCCTACGACCTTGCTATTAACTACTTTGTGGGTTAGTCGTGGCGGAGAAGTTGGAGCATAAGGTGGCTACGGGTGTTGCGTGGAGTTTCTCGGAGAAGCTCCTCTCGATGGTCATACAGATGGCTGTCAGTATTATCGTTGCCCGTCAACTTATGCCTGAGGACTTCGGCGTTATGGCCATTATGACCTTCTTTACCTCTGTGGCATTGGCCATTGTAGATAGTGGCTTCTCGCAGACGCTAATACGCAAAGCCTCACCTACGGATGAGGAGTATCGCTCGGTACTTAGCTTCAATATTCTTATCTCCTTATTCCTATACGCTATCTTTGTTGCTATATCGCCAGCTATTGCCCGTTTCTACGGCCATGAGGTGATAGCATACATTGCACCTGTGTTGTTCTTGGTGCTGCCCATCAACTCGTTATGTGTGGTGCAGACGGTGATGTTTACGCGCGAGTTCCGTTTTGCGCTGCTCTCGAAGATAGTCTTTTCTGCATCGCTTATTAGTGGCATCGTGGCTGTTGTAATGGCGATATTGGGGTGTGGTATATGGGCACTTGTTGCTCAGCGTCTATTGATGATGGGTATTAAGGCTGTGGCATTTTGGTGGATACGCCGTTGGCGTACATCAGCGAGGGGTGGCATCAAATATCTAAGAGATATGGCTCCTTTCAGCCTGCGACTTCTTGCTACAGACCTTATAACAGCCATATATAATAATGTGGCGCAGTTATTTATCGGCAAGATGTACAGCACCTCGCAGCTCGGCTTCTACTCACAAGCTCAGAAACTAAAGGATCTACCCGTTACCTCGGCTGTTCAGGCTGTTCAGGGAGTTACCTATCCAGCCCTCTCGAAACTTGGTGATGATAGTGTGATGCTAAGCGAAGGTTTCCTACGCATTATGCGCCTATTATCGCTCTTTATCTTCCCGCTGATGCTTGGCTTTGTGGCTATAGCGCCCGAGATGTTTATGTTGTTGCTCGGCGAGAAGTGGATGGCTACAGTGCCATATTTTGAGATTTTAGCCCTCTCAGGGCTCTTCTATCCTCTCTCTGCTGTGGCGTACAATATCCTTAAGGTTAAGAGTGACGGTAAGGTTATTCTGCGCCTTGAGATTGTTAAGCGTGTAGTTATGACGCTTATCCTTGCTATAACCATACCGCAGGGCATTGCGGCTGTGGCGTGGGGTATGACAGCAATGGCTGCCGTAGATTTTATTGTCAACCTATCAGCAGCCATGCGTTATATAAATATAGGTGTGGAGGCTATTCTTCGTTCGCTTCTTCCTCAGTCTCTTTTGGCAGTAGCAATGTTTGGCCTGTTATACACAGCTAACACCTATCTATTGGCGCTCCCTTATGCGCTTCACCTCATTGTAGATATTGCAATAGGTGTTATATTCTATGCCTCGGGAGCCTTTATATTCCGACTTAGCGCATTTAAGGAGGCGTGTGTACTTCTTCGAGGTGTGCTAACTAAAAGTGAGTAAATCCTCGCATCTCAATATCTGTAGGCTTGCCATTATCTAACCACTCGATATTGTTGCCTGCGGTAATCTCTCCAATCTTTGTAAGTGTTGTACCTGTGGCCTTGAGTAGCGCCTCAGCGACCTCCTCATACCTCTCACTATCCACAGTCAGGAGTAACTCATAATCCTCACCTCCTGTTGTGGCGTAGCGAATATCATAGTCAGTAGGCACGGAGCTAAGTTCTATTGTTGCTCCTACGCCTGATAGCTCCATGATATGCTTGATATCCGAGGCTATGCCGTCAGATATATCCATCATCGCGTGTACCTCCGAGCGTGTGCCGAGCCATGCGCCCTCTGCTGTGCGAGCCTGAGCACGGCGATGCGCCTTAGCTGCCGAGGTGTTAAGGTCTCCAAACATTATATCGACTAAGCCTTTGGATGATATGCCGAGCTTGCCTGTGACGCATATAGCATCACCTACCTTAGCATCCGAGCGACGCTTAATATTGGCCATTGGCGCACGACCTATGGCCACGACATTTATAGTGATCTTGTCACGCGAAGCAGTGGTATCGCCACCTACAAGTGCTACACCCTCACGCTTAGATGCCTCATAGTAACCGCGCATAAAACTCTCTGCCCACTCACCCTGTGCCGACTCTGGTAGGGCAATGCTTAGTAGCGTAGCGATAGGCTTTGCACCCATAGCTGCAACATCTGAGATGTTCACCATAAGAGATTTCTCGCCTACCTCCTCAGCCGAGGATGCACCACGGAGGAAGTGAATATCCTCAACGAGCATATCTGTAGTCATTACTAGCGCCTCATCGCCCATAGGTAGCACCGTGCAGTCATCGCCTATAGGCTCAAAACCATGGTGGGGGAGTGCGCTAAACATTGCGGCTATATCGCCGATAAATGCAAATTCCGATTTTTTCATAGCGCAAATATAGATATAAATGGCTGAAAAACAAAACGAAGCTGTCTAACAAGGCTCCTTTGGCGTTCTTTGTTGTGATAATTGGCATCTACTTCCGCTAACGAAATATCTCGTAAATGGGCAGTACACCAGGTATAGCCCATCTACTTGAATTTCGCCGAGCGTTGTATCTGCACCATTCTGACAACAAAATGCACTTGCTCTCAAAATGCTCATTTACGCTAAGTAAACTCCGCTTTTTCGAGCTTCGTGCGCCTAAAATTAGCTCTTGTTATACAACTTCTTACGAAAATGGGGCTGTCAACAATTATTGTTAGACAGCCCCTTTCGAGAATAAATTGGAGTATTGTTACTCTACTATAAAGCGATATACAGCGCGTGCTGTGTATGAATAACTCTTTTCAGGATTAAGACATACTACGCTATCATCCATAAAGGCGATAACCTCGATAATATCTGAAGCAGTCTCGTTAGATGACCAATAGTAGGTCTCTGTGAATGGCATACCACCGTTATCAGTGAGGAGCTTGTTCCACTCTGCAACAGCAGGAGCGTCAAAGTCGCGTGCGCCAGCTGTGATAGCCTCCCACAACCAGTTAAGCTCTGTAGATGATGGCAAGAACCAATCAGCACCATGGTCCATACACCACTTGAAAGCTGGATAGTTGTTTATGTCGCGAACACCACCGTCAGCCTTTGAGTATCTCTCATCGAATGGATCGTAGGTGTTCCAAGCGCCCTTGTCGCTAATGCAGTTACACCATACATTCTCAGTAGACCACTGCAAGTCAGCCTCGTCCATAGAGTGTAGGTAGCACCATGTGTTGCCCTGCTTGTCGGTCTTGATAGCGTAGATAACGCCCTTAACGCCGTCAATCTCATAGATAGTACCAACATCGTACTTACCTGCAAGTGCTGGGTCGTATACCTCTACGATAGCGCTTGTACCTGTAGTCTCGCCATTGTAACGAGCACGGAAGTAGTAAGAACCTACAGTTGTTGAAGAGAACTTCTTGCTGTCGATAACCTCCATAGTTGATGTGTTGTAGATCTCAGCATCAGCTGTAACATCATCATCGCCATACTTAACAGTGAATACAGCCTCCTCAGAGCCGTCAGCCTTGATGCGGTTAGGTGTAGCTGTAATCTTAAGAGTCTTATACTCTGGAACAGGTACGCTATTTGCCACAACAGTAACCTCGTTAGAGAGCCACTTACCATCATACTTAGCCTGGAACTTAAACTCGCCAGCTACATCAGATACGAAGGTATTACCCTCAATAGCTGCATTGTAGTTAAGGTTAATAATCTCATAGCCGTTGTTAACCTCAGCGCCGTTAACCTTAACAACAAAAGTTACTGCCTCAGTGTTATCAGCTACAATCTCGCTCTTATCAGCCTCAAGAGTGATAATCTTCTCTGCCTCAGTAGCAGTAATCTCAACTACCTCAGAAGACTCGTTGCCATATACAGCCTTGAACTGATATGTGCCAGGAGTTGTAGTTGTGAAGGTGTTGCTCTGAAGAACAGAGTTATCCTTAAGCGAGATAATCATAATCTCGGCATTTGCCTCGCCGTCAACAGTAGCTGTGAAGGTTACCATGTCGGCACCATCAGCAACAATCTGACTCTTGTCAGCAGAAAGTGCTGGCTTCTTAGCTGCTGCAGGCTCCTCGTTATTTGTTGGCTCACATGAAGCGAAGCCAAACGCAAGAAGAGCAAGTGTGAATATGCTAAATAGTTTTTTCATTTTCGGTCAGTTTTTAATTGATTACTGTGCGTTGCTAAACATCTGAGGAGTAACACGAACAACTACCTGTGAACGAGTACCCTCTGCGTTCTCAGCCTCAAAGAAGAATACATAGTCATCTGCACCCTCGCTTGTGAATGCGATTACGCAACCAACATCAGTCTTAGCCTGAGTGAGTGTCTCTGCATCAACAGGATACAACCAGAAGAATGCACGGATAGAGTTCCAATCGCTTGGATCCCAGTATGACTCGATATTCTCGTTCCAGAGGTTAGCTCCCTTAGAAAGCATTACTGCAGAGTTATCAACCTTGATGTTGAACTTAACAGAGTAGCCAGCAAAACCTGTGCTCTCGATCATAGGCTCAGAAACCTCAAGCTTTGTTGCTGCGCCACTTGACTCTACTGTTGTAAACTCAACTGCTACATAGTTGTAGTCGTAAATCTCGGTTGGGTCAGAGTTAGTTGGGTCAACATAGAACAATACTACAACATAAGCAGTATTAGGACGAAGAGTCTCGTATGCGTAAATTGTGTTAGAACCAACCTTACCAAGCTTGTCAGTCTGAATGATTGTTCCGAAATCGTAGCCCTGCTCAACAGCGATGTTGTTAAGACCGAAGCAGCTACGCATTACGATATTCTGCTTTGGCTCCTTGGCCAATGTCTCATCGTATGATGCCTTAGTCCAAACATAGTATGTCCAGTGAGCCTCCTCACCACGCACAGGAGTTACATCAAGAGAGAATGCAGTATGTGATGTTGTGAGGTTGCCGGTAATAAACATTGAATCTGGGTCAACAGCTGGAGCCTCAGGAGTCTTGAATGTGTATGTAAATAGCTTTACATCTACCTCCTTATTGTAAACAGCCTGCCAATTCTCGAAGTTGAAAGCAATAGCGATGTAATCCATCTCTGGGTGGAGAGTCCAAGTGATTGACTGTGCACCTGAAGTGAGGTAGTTACCGCTGTTAGGGTTCTCGCAAATATATGCGAATGTCTCATAGTCATTGCCGTAGATGCTCCATGAGTCAAGCTCCATCTTAGGGATGACACGGAAGTAGTACTTGTTAGAACCATTAGGAGTTACAGTTGCTACAGCCGAGTTTGAGGTGATATTGCTAATCTGAATGTCGATATTGAACTCCTCAGGTGACTTAATATCCTCAGGAACCTCAGCCAACTTCTCTGTAGTGTACTCCTTGCGAGTAACCTTAGTATCCTGAATACCGAAAGCTACCAAAGTGTAAGATGTATCTGAAGTAAGACCAGACTTAGAGATAGTCTTAACGCCCTTACGCATAGTTAAGTCGTCGCCATTCAATACCTCGTCAATGATTGTAGCGTCGTCCTTCGATGCCAAATCAGCTGTAGCATAGAACTTTGCGCAGTAGTTAGCCTCCAAATCAGATGGAGTAACAGCAACGCTGATAGAGTTAGCTGTAATACCTACAGTTGTAAACTTAAAGGTTAGACCCTCGTTGGTAGAGCCTGTACCTGCAATCTCATCGCAGCTAATTGAGAATAGAGCAATCAGCGCAACGCTCAAAATAGATAGAAGTTTTTTCATAGTTCAAAAAAAATAAATAGTTAAAATAATTTCAAAAGTAGTTTTCTTATATTAAATAATATACCGCGCAAATGTACAAAATTATTTCTATATTATCAAAACCTCTTAGGCCAAATACTTGAAAAGTATAATCAGTCATAGATTAGTTGTTAGTTTGGTGCGATTATTTCATGCCGTAAATTTGCTATTTATGTAAAAAAAATATACCTTTGTGATGGTTAATGAGAAAATGGGTGCATTTTTATTGCGCTTTAGAACAATTTGTAAAAAGTTTAGAACCGATGAATAATAAAACCCAAAGACTATCTGTCATTAGAAAAATTATCAGAACAGAGTCTGTATCATCGCAGGAGGAGCTTATCGCTCTACTTGAGGAGAATGGTGTGTCAGTCACACAATCGACACTATCTCGCGACCTTAAGTTTATGCAGGTAGCCAAGGTGCCACATAAGGAGAAAGGGTATGTCTATGTGTTGCCAAATGGGACACTCACAGATCACTATGTCTCTACCAACATCACTGACAACATCCTTAAAATAGATTTTTCAGCAAACCTCTGTGTTATTACCACAAAGCCAGGCTATGCAAGTGCTATATCGGTGCCTATTGATAGCCGTAATATCCCAGATGTTCTAGGTAGTATCGCTGGCGATAATACAATCCTACTAATACTTCGTGAGAATTTTAGCAAGGCGAAGTTGATGGGTGAGTTGAGCATGTTGTTCCCATCCATTGCCTCGTTATAATTTCATGTGATAAGAGGTACATCTGCTTTTGCTCGGCAAAAATTAGGTTGTGGGGCTAATTTAGGTAGATATAAGTTACAATAAGAGGGTGTCAGACTTTACTGTTTGACACCCTCTAAATTGTATTTATGCCACTACAAAAATCTCTCTTGTAGAGTGTAGACTCTTGTAGGCGCAGTAGGCATGTGTGTTGGTAGCTCAGAGCGTGTATATACCGATATATCGGAGCTATCTGCACTGTCTACCCATATCATTCGATCATCCTCCAAGGTGATGCTATACGAAGCTCCCCAATTTGTGCCGTCTGTATATACTCCTGAGATTACGCCAGCATCAATATATGCGCTACTTTGGTATATATCCCAGTAGTTATTCTCGATGCGCTGGTATAGTGTAATGCCTCCCGTTGCAGTGATGTCCATGTATACCTCGAATGATGGGGTTACACCGCGCCACTCGGTAAGATGCCATACACCCTCAATAGCTGAGGTGTCACCGCCCGTAGGAGGCTCTGGTGATATAGGTGTGTCTGGCTTCTCACTCTTAGGTGTGGTAATCTCAGCAACCTCTGTCTCGCACACCTGCTTCTGTGTGCCCGCAGTGACTGACGCCTTGACCTCATAGGTTGTATCCTCCATAAGCAAAGATGCTGCGATAGTTGCCTTCATGCCACCATTTGAGAACTCTGTATCAGCCTCCTCCCATACAGATGCACCCTTCTTGCGGTAATAGAAGGTGTAGATGACAGGCTCCTCTGACTTAATCTCCTCAGCCGCTATACCGTCATAGAAGAGGTTAACCATCTTAATCTCGGCAGCGATGCCATTGTTGTATGTGAGGTTTAGCGTTGAGAAATTAGCACTAACCTCGGCATACTGAGTCTTGAATGAGAAGTCGTCTGTTCTAATCTCGTTATAATCATCGTTTTGAGGTGTTATAGTTATGCGGTAGGTGTAGTCGCTATTCTCAGTAAGGTACTCATTGCCGCTCTGTGGAATGGTGAACTCAATCTTGCCCTCCTTGACGCTGCCACCTCGTGCCTCAATGTAGCGCCACTCGTTTGCCTCTGTAAGCGTGTACTCCACCTTGACAAAGGCTATCTGCTGTGGCTCATCATTAACAAGGTATGCAACATTGCTTAGGTGTATCGTTGCAAAGAGACCCTTTGCCTCGGCCTTAGCGTCACAACTTATGCTCGCAACCTTAGGGGCCTCCTTAGTGGTAAATGGGAATGGCTCGCAACTCTTCTTGCCATACTCGCCACCGTCAATGGTTATGCGTGCCTTGTATGATGTATTTGGTTCAAGGTCAGTGAGCGTAAACATAAAGTAACCGTCTGATAGCACTGAGTAATCGCCACCTCTTACAAACTCATCATCACTCATCTTGGCATACTCCAAATAGTATGTCGCCTCGTCGTATCTCCCGCGACCATCAATAGTCATATATGACCTGTTGGTTATTGTCGCAGTGGTCTCGGTTGTTGTAACCTCTACGGGTGTGAAGTTGAAGACCACCTCGTTTTGTTGTTGTGTGTTCTGTGGCTCGCAGCCAAGGAGCGCAACCACGGCTGATAAAAGTATAAATATATATCTCTTCATAATTCTGCTCTTTGAAAATTACAACCATCCTCCATTAGCAGCTATCGAGCCGCGAGCAACAATCTCGAACTCGCGCTCCATAAGCATGCCACCTGTGATGTTATCGCTACCTATAAGTGTGTCGCCCGCGATAGCCTTAATCTTGATGCGACCGATGCCAGGCTTTGTGCAAAGTATCTTGAGCTTGCCCTGCTCGATTGTTGGCGTTGAGTTAATGCCAAGAGCCTCACGCACGCTATTGCTAATCTCAACACCCTTATAGGTTATATCCTCAGCACCGCCACCAAAGAGTTCGTTCAGTGAGAGATATGCAACATCGCCCGTAGTGAAGTATAGACATGGTGTGCCGTCCATCTGCATAAGTAGCTTATGAGCATCTATATATCCAGTACCCATCATATTCTTATATGGAGCAAGTTGCATACTCAGATACTTTCCACTCTTATAGTCATAGTATTTGCGAGATCCCGTCATATACTTGTTGATATCGTGTACCGATGTAAGCATTATATTTGTTAGTTCATTTGCCGTAAAGTGGTAACCCTGCTTAAGCGCGTAAGATAGAGCGAGTGCCGCACATCCCGAGACATGAGGTGTCGCCATAGAGGTGCCATGCATATACTCGTAGCCATCGCTGTAGGCATGCTCAACAGATGTTGATGATACGGCCATAATGGTGCCATATGTGGCATCACCACCTGGAGCTGAGATATTTGTGCCAGGGCCATAGTTGGTGTAGAAGGCTGGGGTATAGTTTGGTGCCATAGCTGCTACACATAGGTTGCTGTTATAGGCGCCTGGGTAGTTAGCATAGTCTACCGAGTCGTTGCCCGCCGCAAATATCATCAAGCCACCCTCCAAAACGCTTTCCAAGTTTGTAGAGCTTTTGAAGTACTCGATAGCCTCCTGAATTACTCCCACAGAGGTGCGATATTCGCCATCGCTATAGTATGCATCGTAGTTGAATCCCCATGAGTTATTTGCAATCACAGCACCATTGTCAGCTGCATATTTTATACCTTTAGCAATCTGATTAGTTAAGCAACCCTTAGTGCCCTCGAAGATTTGTATTGACATAAGACGCACGCCGTCGCCATTGCCCGTACCTCCTGCAATGCCACATACCGCAAATCCGTTATTGTTCACCGCAGATATTGTACCTGCAACATGAGTACCGTGAGCATCTGCTGTAATCTGACCATTATCTGTAACGCAGTTCCAACCGTAAATATCGTCAATGTAGCCATTGTTGTCATCATCAACACCCGTTAGGCCATTTTTCTCAGCCTCATTTACCCACATATTATCCTTAAGGTCGGGATGCTCGGCCATGATACCACCGTCAATAACCGCAACAATTACGCGGTTGTCACCTGTGGTGTACTTCCAAGCATTTAGTAGGTTGATATCTGCACCTGCCTTGGAATCATCCGAGAGTGAGCCGTCGTTGTTATAGTGCCACTGCCATGGAAGCTCAGGGTCGTTGAATGGATACTCCACCGAGCGTGTTGGCTCTGGACGATTTGTAGGCTTAGCCGCACGATAGCTATCTGGCTGCTCAAATATAATTTCATATTCAACCTTCCTTATGCTGCTGTGTGAGGCGATGCGCTCGGCAACATCTCTAACATCGATACTCTCATCGAATGATAGTATATACCAACAATCAATGCTTGATGCAGTAGCGCGTGTCTTGCTCTGAAAAAGTGGCTTAACATTGATATCTACGCCTGCAATCTCGCCAAGAATAGCACTATCAGCGCCCTCGTTAAGCTTTACCAAAAGGGATCCTTTGGCAGGTGTGATATTGGGGTTAACAATTTTGCTTGTTGGCCTCTGCTCCTGCACAGGCTTCTCCATAGGGTCGCTTACACAAGCAACAAGGAGTGCGGATAATGCGATAATGATTGAAATTCTCTTCATCCTCTATGTATAGTATATATTATATCTCGATATGTGTGACCTCGTCAATGCCGTCAATCTTAGAGATGCTCTTAATAACCTTCTGTAGCTCGCTCACAGAGTTTACCATAAAGTCGATAGTTGCTATAGCAATACGGTCGATATTCTCGGTCTTAAGTGCCGACATGGTGAGGTGTAACTCATTGGTTATACAGTCGATAAGGTCACTCATAAGGTGGTAGCGATCAATGCCCTGAACGCGTATTCTTACGGGGTATTGGAAGGCTGGATTGGCATCGAATGTAGCTGCAACGATAGAGTCGCCAAACTCCGAAGCAAGGCGTATGATATCTGGGCAATAACGCTTGTGTAGTACGGTTGTGCCGTCGCTATTTTTGAAGCCTATAACCTCATCCTCTGGAAGTGGGTGGCATAGCGGGCAACGCTCATACTCAAGGCGTGGTAGGTTGGCAAAGTAACCCTTAAGGTATCTCTTTGCGCGGAAGGTGTATACATGGTCTATCCAGTCTGCGTGAGGCTTGGCATCATCAGCAGTACCAATCTCTACGCGGTCACCACGATTAAGTACCGTGCGCAAAGACATAAGTTTGCCGTTTATTCGGGCATATACAGCCTTCTCGCCAATCTGGCTATGTATCTCAAAGGCGAAGTCCAAAGCGGTAGCACCCTTAGGAAGAATAACGCCACGGCCCTTAGGTGTAAAGACCATAATATCGTCGTTGTAGAAGGTCGAAGTTACACCCTCCATAAAGGCTATATCGTGGTTGTCGTAAGCAACCTCCTGAAGTATAGACTTAAACTTGTTGAGCCATAGTGCAAGATTAGACTCGGAGCTCTCAGCTGCACAGCCCAAGCGTGAGTTACGCACCATGCGCTCTGAAGAGATATGTACCTCCTCCCAGCCACCCTGCTGGCATAGGAGCTTGACATGGAAACTCTGATAGCCATTCTCCTTAGGTGTGTCGATGTAGTTGTTCACCGAGCCAGGCTTCTCGCGGAAGTGGTCGGTAAGCACAGAGTAAATTTTGAGACTCATCGACTTCTCGCTAACATCTACAGGGTTAGGGTAGATGATACGGATGTAGTGCTTGCCATCGATATGCTTTATATCGCTGCCCTTGGCCTTAGTCTTGCGCCATACGCTGTAAGGACCACGGTAGCGCACCTCAGTGCGTACATCGTAACCAGCATTTTTAAGTACCTCCTGGATTTTATCTGTAAATATCTTAAGAGACTCACGCTCTGCCTCGCGCTCCTCTTCGATGCGTGCCTCAACCTCGGCATAGTCGCGTGGACAACGATAGCGGAATGAGAGATTTTCAAGCTCCGTCTTGATATGGTACAAGCCGAGACGGTTGGCAAGAGGTGCATAGAAGTAGTCGGTCTCACCTGCAATCTTCATCTGCTTGTCGGGACGCATACTCTCCAAAGTACGCATATTGTGTAGACGGTCGGCAAGCTTGATGAGCAATGCACGCACATCGTAGTGTACAGACTCCAATATCTGGCGATAGTTATCCACCTGCTTAGAGTGCTGGTAGCTATCCTTCTTACGCTTCGTTACCGTATCGACAAGGAAGGCAACATCATCACCAAATATCTCGCGTATCTCCTCTACGGTGTGTGGCGTATCCTCCACAACATCATGCAAGAAGGCAGTGATAACGGTGTTGTCTGTCATCTCAAGCTCGCGGGCAAGGATTGCAGCAACAGCAATAGGGTGGGTGATATATGGCTCGCCGCTACGACGCTTCTGCTCCTTATGTGCCTCGGCGGCAAAGTGGTAGGATGCAATGATGCGTTGAAGCTGCTCCTCGGTTGTACGATGCGATATATACTCAAAGAGCTCCTTGGTGCTCTTCTCAATCTGTGCAGCGTAATTCTTCTTCATATCGTAAGCGTGTTAGTATGTTTCAAATATTTGGCAAAGGTGTTTGTGTAGATGCACACCTTGCACAATACAAAATTATATAAAAATGTGTATTGTTGTTCTCTAAAAGGGGAAAAAGTGGCTCTTTTTTGAATGAAGTCGTATACTTACAGATTATATTTGTATATTTGCCAACGATATTATACCTAAAACAGACTAAGATGAATATTAGACCTTTTGCATTTTTTCGTAGTGTTGCAATCGTAGTTGCAGCTATATCAATGTTCAGTTGTGAGTACTTTGATAAAGGTTCTCAGAATGAGCCCCAGCGTGAGCCTCAGCATCAGAACCTCTCTTTCGATTTTACAAGTACAATAGCTAACCATACACAGCTTAGAACCGATATTCTACCTAAGGATAAGGAGCAGGAGTATGTTGTGCTTTTCGCTGAGAAGATGCACTTCCTAATGAATAATATTGATACTCGTGAGGAGATTCTTGAGGATGACAAACAGTATATCACAAGCATTGCTCAGCAGTATGGTATCTCCGTTCGTGACTTCCTAACAGGTATGGGTTGGCTAAATGTTGGCGATAAGGAGGGTTATCAGGTGGTTAACCTATATCCAAACACCGAGTATGTTATCTATTGCTATGGTGTAAGCTTCGATGGTGATAACTATGAGGCTGTAACTGAGGTAAACTATGTAGAGATTAAGACCACAACACCAGCTATGAAGGATGTGGCCTTCGAGATTAAGGATAGCGTAGATGGTAATGCTGTATCGTTAACTATCGACCCCAAGGATTATACAGGCTTGTACTACAGCTATATAATCACAGACTCCTATAACTACTATATCTACCCAGGTATGGAGTTCTCTGAGGAGTATATCAACCACTATCGCAATCGTGCCTTTGTGGAGTTTAATGAGTTGATAAATAATCAGGGCGTTCCAGCTAATCAGTTCTGCCATAGCGGAGTAAGCACTATTGAGCAGACTATGAACCCTGGTACAAACTATCAGATTCTTGTATTTGCAGTGTCGGATGAGAAGTTGCCATTGTTGTGCTCAGTACCTGCGGTACATAGCTTCTCTACCGAGGATATTAAGATGAGTGACCTTGTAATTGATCTAAGCGTTACAGATATTACTCCATATACCGCAGAGCTTACCGTTACACCATCAAACAACAATGAGCAGTATGCTTGTGTATTCCTTGGTCGTAACCAGGTGCCTAACTACGAGGATGAGTATCAGATGATGATGGCTATCATCAACGATTACCTACCATCGTTGTTCCGCGGTAGCTGGAGCGAGCAGCTTATGCCACTTATGCCAAATACGGAGTATAGCGTAATCGCTTTTGGTGTTAAGGATAATATCCCTACAACCCGCGTATTCCGTTATGATTTTAGCTCTGCATCTGCCGAGGAGGGTAAGATTATGATTGAGAGCATTGAGATTGTTAAGCTCTTCGATGCTGAGGAGGTTGCTGCTCTTAATCCACAATATGCATACTTGGTTGAGCAGTGCCAGTGCATCGGCGTTGTAGAGATGAAGACTTCAGAGCCTACAGATAGCGTATACTTCTGGTGGTATGAGGATTGGATGAAGTATGAGTATAGCGAGGAGGCATTCCTTGAGGATTTGTTGCTCTACCCTCCAACAGGTCGTGTGCAACTTATGGATATGTACTACGACCTACCAATGCTCTTTGCAGGACTTGCCGAGGATGCCGAGGGTAATATGAGTTCTATATACTATAGTGAGATATTCACTCTATATAAGGAGCAGTGCGACCCAGCCGAGGAGTTCTTCCAGTATGTTGAAAAATAGAGGTAAATAACAGACAATAAAAATGAGCCTGTCTAACAAGTTTTGTTGACAGGCTCTCTTTTTGAGAAGTTGGATAACAAGAGCTAATTTTAGATGCACGAAGCTTGAAAAAGCCTTGTTAGACAGCTTCTAATTCTATGGTATCCAAAGATGCTCCTCTATTCTTAGGCGCTCAGTAAGTAGACGACCAAGGGTGTAGAAGTAGTCAGATAGGCGGTTGAGGTAGATTGTTGCAGAGTTATCAACCTCACAAACCTCTCCTGCACGGAGTGCAGCACGCTCAGCACGGCGGCATACGGTGCGGCATACATGGCATAGTGATACAGCACGATGACCACCAGGGATTGTAAACTTTGTAATCTCCGGCAGCTCGCTCTGCATACGGTCTATAGCCTCCTCCAGCTGCTTGATGCGCTCCTCAGATATTGGGACAACCTTACCTTCCCCGCCCTTGCCAATAGCAAGCAGGGCGGCAACGCTCATAAGCTGAGACTCTATATGGTATAGCTCCTCGCACATAGACTCGCTACGCTCATCCTCCACAAGTGTATCTGTGAGAAGTGCTATAAAGGCTGTAAGCTCATCTACAGTGCCATAGGCCTCAACCCTAAGGTCATGTTTCTTAACTCGCTCACCTCCGATTAGAGATGTTGTACCTGCGTCACCTGTTTTAGTGTAAATTTTCATAGTCTAAATCTCTGCTTTGGTAGGTGATTATTAAATATAAGTAGGTATGCGCGATTATCTACCGTTGTAGAGGGGTGTGCATTGATAATACCAAGGCACGCCTCCCAGCGTTCACGGTTGTTGTAGGGACTCATGATGCATAGCGTAGCACCATGCTCGCGCGCATACTCTGCGTATGCCTCCAACTCTGGATATCGAGTATCGAGGGTTGCGATAATAAGCTCCTGCTCCTCTTTGCGATCAATACACCAACTACTATATTTGCAATGCTCTGCAAGATTTGCAATCTGCACACAGCGTCGCTCTGCTACGCCATGATTAAGTAGTGTAGCATATAGCTCACTCGCTGTATTGTAGAGCCTCTTTTGCATAAATACATGGCGCACCACATTGTATACGAAGGGTGAGTGTACGCCATGTCCGCGAAAGTGGCGTGCGCGACTAAGGTAGGATGGTAAGTAGCTTATATCCTGCAATCGCTGTTTTAGGCTCCTTCCTGAGCGTTTCATAGCTTGGGGGTTTGTGTTACTTTTTAAGCTGTCCTGCAAGACGACCTGTTGAGAAGGCTATCTGCATGTTGTAGCCACCTGTGTTGGCATCAATATCGAGTACCTCGCCAGCAAAGTATAGGCCCTTGACAAGCGTTGACTCCATGGTGTACTTATTGACCTCCTCGCACTTAACACCACCCGCAGTAACGATAGCAAACTGGAATGGAGCGTAGTCCGAGATAGGGAATGCCATACCCTTCAAAATCTTTACCAAACGGAGCTTCTCAGCATCTGTGAGCTTGCCTACATAGGTCTTAGAGTGGAAGTCCACCTCTTTGGCCAAAGGCACGACAAGCTGCTTTGGTACGAGCTTACGAAGTAGCTCTGCGAAGAACTCCGAAGGCTGCATCTCTGCAATCTCACGGTCGATACGCGCAAGGAGTGTCTCCTCGTCGAGTGCTGGCTTAAGGTCTACGATAATCTTTACACGCTTTTCGTCAATGATGGCATCCACAGCGTCACGGCTCATGCGAAGTGCTACAGCACCCTCAATACCGCGCTCAGAGAATCCCAATTCGCCAAACTCCTCCTGTACAAGCTCATTATCTACATATAGCTTTGCGCCTACATTCTTGAGCAGTACGCCATTGAGGTACTCCTTCTGTGGGTGCGAAGTAACAAGAGGGGTGAGGGATGGACGCACAGGCTCGATGTCGTGACCTACGCTTGCTGCGAAGTCGTAACCATCGCCTGTAGAGCCTGTAGATGGGTAGCTAACACCACCCGTAGCGACGATAACATGCGCTGCCTCCTCTCTACGCTCAAAGCCTCGATTGTTGCGATAGCGCACACCGGTGACCTTGCCATTTATAACCTCGATGCCTGTAACCTGGGTCTTATACATGATTTTAACACCCTTGTCCTCGCAGAAATCTACAAGGGCATTGGCGATATCCCATGCCTTGCCGCTCTTAGGGAATACACGCTCGCCACGCTCAATCTCAAGCTTCACACCAAGACGCTCGAAGAAGCGTATCGTAGCGCGGTTGTTGAACTCTGCAAAGGCCACAGAGAAGAACTCTTGGTTGGTGCGTACCTTCTCAATAAACTCCTCGGCAGGGCGGGCATTTGTAAGGTTACAACGGCCCTTACCTGTGATTCGTATCTTGCGTCCAGCCTTCTCCATCTTCTCCATGAGAAGCACTGAACGACCATTCATTGCTGCTGTGCCTGCAGCCATAAGACCTGCAGCACCTGCACCTATAACTATAACATCGTACGCCATTATAATTGTGTTAAGTTGGGTTTGTGTTTATGTTACCCTATAGGGTTAGAATGTACCAAGTTTGAAGACTATCTTCTGGCAGTATAGCTCTCCAGCCTGAAGCTCTATGGATGGGAACTCTGGGTGGTTCACAGCATCGCTATAGCTCTGGCACTCAATCGCTACACCAGCATAATCCTGATAGCGCTTATCCGACTTGGTGATAGGGCAACCACCCGCTAACCAGTTACCCGTATAGAGTACCGCAGCAGGCTGTGATGATAAGATTGTTACCTTACGACCTGTAGCCTGACAGCGTAACTCACCAACCTCCTGGAGAATGTTCTTCTGCCAACCATCCACAGCGAAGCAGTGGTCGTAGCCACGGTAGTTCTTAATATTGTTGAACTCCGAATCTATCTCCTTGCCAAACTCTCTGAATGTGGTAAAGTCGAGCGCTGTGCCCTGAACATCAAGAAGCTTACCTGTAGGTATCTGTGTGATATCCATCTCCAATACCTTTGAGCAGTTTAGGCGTAGCTCATGGTCGAGGATTGTCTTATCCGAGCCCTCGCCATGAAGGTTCCAATAGAGGTGGTTTGTGAGGTTGACAACAGTGGTCTTATTGCTCTTAGCAACATAGGTAATCTCAAGGTTGTCCTCATCATCGAAGTCATAGATAGCCTCAACAATAAGCTCGCCAGGGTATCCCTGCTCCATATCCTCGGAGATGTAGCTAAATACCACGCGGTTGGTCTCAACACGACCCTCCCAATAGCGGTTAGCAAAACCCTTAGAACCACCATGTAGGTGGTTAGGACCGTTGTTCACCTCAAGGCGATACTCCACGCCCTCGATAGTCATCGTGCCGCGGGCAATACGACCCGCTACACGACCTACAGACTTGCCGCTTGCAGCACCATCACCAATGTAGCTCAATGGCTCCTTATAGCCAAGTGCTACATCCTCGATATTGCCGTTGCGGTCAGCAAACTTAACACCCACGATTGATGCACCAATGTTGCATAGCTGCACCTCCGAGCCACGCTCATTACGCATGGTGTAGAGGATGATGCCCTCGCCCTCAGGTGTTGAACCCCATATATGCTGTAAAATCTCCATTACTCAATAGGTTTTAGTGTCGCAAGGATAGTGTCGATACGCTTGATACACTCCTCCTTGCCGATAAACTCTGTTACATCGAACATGCCTGGACCCTTACCTGCGCCAACCAAGGCAAGACGCAAAGTGTTCATCACCTGACCGAGAGAGAAGCCCTTAGCCTCAATCCATGCACGAACAATAGCCTCGGTATTCTCCTTCGAGAAGTCTTCGATACCCTCCAAAACGCTACGAAGCTCCTGAAGCATTGCTGGATTCTCGCCCTTCCACTGCTTCTTTGCAAGCTTCTCCTCGTACTCTGTAGGGGCTACGAAGAAGAACGATGTCAAATCCCACATATCTGTTACAAGAGTCATACGCTCCTTCATGATATCTGCGGCCTTACCTGCTACCTCGTCTGCTACCTCAATGCCATGAGCCTTCAATATTGGCTGCATGAGTGGTGCAAGCTCCTCAGCAGTTAGGTTGTGCATATACTGTGCGTTGAACCACTTAGCCTTGTCTGGCTGGAAGCGTGCACCAGCCTTAGATACGCGATCCAAAGAGAAGGCGTCGATAAGCTCCTGCATAGAGAATATCTCCTGCTCAGTACCTGGGTTCCAGCCGAGCAATGACAACATATTTATAAATGCTCCTGCAAGGTAGCCATCCTCGCGGTAGCCGCGTGATGTCTCACCTGTAGGTGATGTCCAGAAGAGTGGGAATACAGGGAAACCCATCTTGTCGCCATCGCGCTTAGAGAGCTTACCGCTACCTGTAGGCTTTAGTAAAAGTGGCAAATGTGCGAACTCTGGCTGTGTATCTGTCCAGCCGAAGGCACGATACAAGAGGTAGTGCAATGGCAATGATGGCAACCACTCCTCACCACGAATAACATGTGATACCTCCATAAGGTGGTCATCAACGATGTTTGCAAGGTGGTATGTTGGAAGAGCATCAACAGACTTGTAAAGCACCTTATCATCAAGCGTTGATGTGTTAACCTCCACATGACCGCGGATAAGGTCATCCATCTTCACAACCTCATTCTCTGGCATCTTGAAGCGTACTACCCACTGGTCGCCGCGTGCGATGCGTGCCTCAACCTCCTCCTGTGGGAGGCTCAATGATGTAGGCAACTGTGTGCGCACCTCGTAGTTATAGGCGAAGGTCTTACCTGCAGCCTCAGCCTCAGCGCGGAACTTCTCCAACTCCTCTGGAGTGTCGAAAGCGTAGTATGCCCAGCCAGCCTCTACAAGCTGCTTAGCATACTTGAGGTAGATGTCGCGGCGCTCGCTCTGACGATATGGAGCGTGTGGACCACCAACGCCTACACCCTCGTCAATCTCGATACCACACCACTTCAATGACTCGATGATATACTCCTCGGCACCTGGTACAAAACGCTGTGAGTCTGTATCCTCGATACGAAGAATCATCTTACCACCATGACGGCGAGCAAAAAGGTAGTTATATAGTGCTGTGCGCACACCACCGATGTGTAGTGGGCCTGTAGGGCTTGGCGCAAAACGAACTCTTACTTCTCTCATAATCTATATTCAGTTTTAATATTTTACTTTACTTTTGGCTTAATCTTATACTCTGAACGCACTGTTACACGCGCCTTCTTCTCACGAGATGAAAGGTTGAAGTTTCCACCTGCAGAGAACTCCTCATCACCTGTAGCTGCTGTAATCTGGAATACACCTGCACGCGAGCATATAAGGTTGCCAAGCTCAGCATCTGAGTTCTCAACGATCTTTTTTGCACGCTCGTTAGCATCTGCCGCAGCAGCAGCCAAGAGGTCAAGCTTTACGCTCTCCAAGCCCGAGTAGTAGTACATTGGATTGTCTACCTCGATTGAGATACCACGAGCAAGAAGTGATGGAAGCTCTCTTGCAGCAGCCTCAACAGTATCAACATCGCGTGACTCGATAGTGAATGACTGCGATAGGTTGAAACCCACAAATCGTGAGCCAATATAGTTGCCATTCTCATATACCGACTCAGATAGTTTGTATGTGTTTGGCATATCGAAGGTGATATTCTCGCGTGCTACGCCCTTAGAGGTGAGGAATGTGATAACACTCTCGCGGCTCTGCTCCAAGGTGCGGTAACCCTCCGCAGCATCGTAGTTCTCCACCTCGATGCGACCATCGATAACGATAAAGTCTGAGGTAAACTGTGTCTCACCAAGACCTGTAACGGTGATAGTGCCTGTATTTGAGCGGTAACGCTGTGTGTAGGCTGCAGATAGTACGATTGATGAAAGTACTATAGCTGAAGCTATGATGATATATTTCCAAAGGTTGTTCATAGTCAAATAGGTATTTAGTCGTTAGTAATTTTAGGTCGTCGTTATACATTGAAGAGGAAGTGCATGATATCGCCATCCTCAACAACATACTCCTTACCCTCGATGCCAATCTTACCCACCTCACGGCAAGCACGCTCCGAGCCAAGCTCTACATAATCAGCATACTTGATAACCTCAGCACGGATAAAGCCTCGCTCAAAGTCAGTGTGGATGATACCCGCAGTCTCAGGAGCCTTCATACCACGGCGGAAGGTCCATGCACGGCTCTCATCAGCACCTGTAGTGAAGAATGTCTGCAAATCGAGAAGACGGTAAGCAGCCTTAATCAAGCGGCTAACACCCGACTCCTCAAGACCCATATCCTGCAAGAACATCTGACGCTCCTCGTATGTCTCAAGCTCTGCGATATCTGCCTCGGCACTCGCTGCAACGATAAGCATCTCGGCATGCTCACTCTGAATAGCAGCCTTCACAGCCTCGGTGTGTACATTACCCTTAACAGCTGATGCCTCGTCAACATTACATACATACAAAACAGGCTTGTCGGTAAGAAGGTTCAAGTCCCATACAACCTTACGCTCCTCGGCAGTAAGCTCTACGGTACGAGCCGAAAGACCCTGCTCCAAAGCCTCCTTGTAGCGGCACAAAATATCGTACTGACGCTTAGCAATCTTATCACCTGCAGTAGCCTGCTTCTGGCACTTGCCGATGCGGTTCTCGATGGTCTCAAGATCCTTGAGCTGAAGCTCTGTGTCGATGATACCCTTATCGCGTACAGGGTCTACAGTGCCGTCAACATGTGTGATATTCTCGTTCTCGAAGCAACGCAACACATGAATAATTGCGTTAGTGTTACGAATGTTAGCAAGGAACTTATTACCAAGACCCTCACCCTTAGATGCTCCCTTTACAAGACCGGCGATATCTACAATCTCAATAGTTGTAGGAACAACGCGCTTAGGGTTGTCAAGCTCCACAAGCTTTGTAAGACGCTCGTCAGGTACGGTGATAACGCCTACATTAGGCTCAATAGTACAGAAAGGGAAGTTTGCCGCCTGCGCACGAGCATTAGACAAACAGTTAAATAGGGTAGACTTACCAACATTTGGTAGTCCTACAATTCCACATTGCAATGCCATAAATTTCTATGTTTTTATTTCGTTTCAATTTCAATCGTTAATCAGCCTGCGAAACATTTACAAGGGCTTCGCGGTATGAGTTTAGAATGCGTGACTTGGAGATAAAGCCGAGATAGTGGTTTTGCTTATCCACCACAGGAAGCATCCAGGTGTTGCTCTGTTCGTAGCGTGGCATGATGCTCTGTATCATCTCGTGCTCCAAAATCTTATCAGGTGGCTGTATCATGTAGTGCATGATTGACTTGCCCCACTTCTCACGGTTGAACATGTCGTGGCGTAGGTCATCAAGCTGTACGATGCCAAGTAGCTTATCCTCGTTATCTACCACAGGGAAGATGTTGCGGCGCGCGTTGGAGATGATGTTTACCACATCACCCAAGGTTATAGACTCGCGTAGACGGATAAAGTCGGTTTCCATAAGCTGGTCAAGGCGTAGGAATACAAAGGCTGAAGAGTCTTTGTCGTGGCTAAGAAGCTCTCCACGCATACGCAACTGCTTGGTGTAGATAGAGTCGCGGTCAAGACCGAAGTTTACAGCAAACGAGATACATGACACAATCATAAGCGGAATGAAGAGTCCGTAGCCATTAGATAGCTCGGCGATAAGGAATATCGCTGTAAGTGGAGCCTTCATAACGCCCGACATCACACCCGCCATACCTGCAAGAGTGAAGGATGTGATAGATATATCCCAACCAAAAGTGGCACGGCATATCACCGCGAGGGTAGCACCTGCAAAGGCTCCCACAAAGAGGGATGGGGCAAATGTACCACCCACACCTCCAGCAGCGTTGGTTGTAGCCATGGCCACCACCTTAAAGAGCATAATCGCAATAAGGTAGATAATCAAGAACCAATCTGCTTCACTGAGCGAGTAGAATAGGGTGTTATCAAAGAGGTCGGTTGTCTGTCCCGCCATAAGCGCGTTAAAGCTTGTGTGACCCTCGCCATAGAGAGGTGGGAAGATAAATATCAAGATACCGAGCGTAAGACCAGCATATAGCCACTTGCGCCACTGCTCAGTCACCGACTTATAGAAACCACCAACCTTGGAGTTAACCTCCGTAAAGTAGTATGCCATGACACCGCAGAAGCATCCAAGGAGGATGAAGAGCGGTAGGTGTGCCACCTGGAACATATCACTTTCGGTAAGCGATACAGCATAGATAGGCGAGAACCCGTGCAACACCAACGAGGTGATTGTTGCAGTCATGGATGCCATGAGTAGCGGAATAATAGACTTTGATGTGATATCGAGCATCAAAATCTCAAGCACGAAGACCACACCCGTGATAGGAGCCTTAAAGACTGCGGCCACCGCAGCACCAGCACCACAGCATAGAAGCAGGGTGATGTTCTTGTAGTTTAGGCGTGCGAGCTTACCGATATTTGAGCCTATGGCCGCACCTGTTAGTACGATAGGCGCCTCAGGACCTACAGAACCACCAAAGCCGATAGTTGTAGCACCACCCACGATTGAGGTCCAGCAGTTGTGTCCCTTGATGCGTGAGTCACCGCGCGACATGGCGTACAATACGCGTGTTACACCCTCCGAGATACCATCCTTAACGATATACTTTACAAAGAGTGTGGCGAGGATGATACCGATAGCAGGGTATACGAGGTATAACCACTGTGCCTGGTCATCAGGTGTCCACGATGTGAGTAGGTGGGTGATGGTGTGGAGAATGTTGTTGAAGATATAGGCACCAATACCCGCGCAGAGACCAACCAAGATGGCGAGTAGAGCCATCGTCTGTGTGTTGGTGAGACGGCGCGTAAGGGCGAGGTAGACCTGATAAATCTTCTCCTTTATGTTGTTCTCTAACTTAATCATCGATGTTGTGAACTATTTTCTATACTCGGCAGCCTGACGAGCAATAAGCTCTGTGTCCTCAAAGTAGTTGATGCGCATTGAACGGCGAACATCCGCGAGGGTGTCGGCAGCAGCTTTGCGTGCCTCCTCAGAGCCCTGGCGCAAGATGTCGTATACCTCCTCGATGTGCTGCTCGTAGTGCTTTCTGCGCTCACGGATAGGCTCCAACAACTCCTCCAATACGGCGATAAGGAGTTTCTTACACTTAACATCACCCAAGCCGCCACGACGATAGTGCTCCTTCATAGCCTCCAAGTTCTCATAGTCTGGGCAGTACTTTGCAAAGTGCTCAGGGCGAGAGAAGGCGTCAAGGTAGGTGAATACGGTATTACCCTCAACCTTACCTGGGTCTGTAACCTTTAGGTGGTCAGGGTCGGTGTACATGCTCATAACCTTCTTCTTTACATCCTCAGCAGAGTCTGAGAGGTAGATGCAGTTGCCAAGTGACTTAGACATCTTAGCCTTGCCGTCGGTACCTGGAAGGCGTAGGCAAGCCGAGTTCGTAGGTAGCATAATCTGTGGCTCGGTTAGTGTCTCGCCATATACTGAGTTGAACTTGTGTACAATCTCGCGTGTCTGCTCAATCATTGGCTCCTGATCCTCGCCTACAGGTACGGTTGTGGCGCGGAAGGCGGTGATATCTGCAGCCTGAGAGATTGGGTAGGTGAAGAAGCCTACAGGCGTACCTTTACGCTGGTGATTCTCCTCTTCGCCATTGTTGTCAGCAAAGCCACGCAACTGAATCTCTGCCTTTACGGTAGGGTTGCGCTGTAGACGCTGTACGGTTACAAGGTTCATGTAGTAGAAGGCAAGCTCGGTGAGTTCTGTAACATACGACTGCACAAAGATTGTAGACTTTGTTGGGTCGATACCGCATGAGAGGTAGTCAAGTGCAACCTCGATAATGTTCTCGCGTACCTTGTCAGGGTTATCTGCATTATCTGTCAGTGCCTGTGAATCGGCAATCATGATAAAAATCTTGTCATACTCGCCAGAGTTCTGAAGCTCTACGCGACGGCTCAACGAGCCTACAAAGTGTCCGAGGTGTAGCTTGCCTGTAGGGCGGTCACCCGTAAGAATAATCTTCTTCATAGTTTAGTGTAATGGTTTTCAGGGCTTTCGGAGAGCGTAGCTATGCTCTCAATCTCTTTTGCCCATATATCCTTTTAGCGTTATTGTTACTTTTAGCTTTTGTCCGTTCACCTATTTATAGGTGTGCGGGCGACAAAATTAACAAAAATTTGGTTAATATACTATATTTAATTGTTAATTATAAATTTTTATTATAACTTTGTGGGTAGCAAACTTAAATAACTTATAGTGATATATGACTATTATACAGCTTGAATACCTTATGGCTGTAGCTAATTGTGGTAGTTTCTCGTTGGCTGCAGAGCATTGTTTTGTTACGCAACCATCTCTGTCAATGCAGATTAAGGCGTTGGAGGAGGAGTTGGATGTGGTTTTGCTCGATAGAACAAAGAAGCCGATTATCCCAACGGCTGTGGGTGAGGTCGTTTTGGAGCAGGCTCGACAGACCTTGCGTTCGTATAACTATATTCGTGAATCAGTAGCAGAGATGCGTGGTGAGACTGCAGGTAAGATGCGCCTCGGTGTTATCCCAACAATTGCTCCTTATCTGCTTCATAAGTTCATTCCAACCTTTGTTAAGGAGTATCCAAAAGTTGAACTTGAGATACATGAGATGGTGACGGCTGATATTATCGAAGCGCTTAAGCATGATCAGATAGATGCTGCGTTGGTTGCATCGGGTACATGTGGAGAGGGAATTACTGAGCACGACCTCTTTAGTGACCACTTTTATGCCTATGTGTCGCCATCGCATCCACTCTACGAACGCTCAAATATTCGTATCGAGGATATCGACTTTAAGGATCTAATTTTGTTGAGCCGTGGTAACTGTATGCGTGATCAAATTTTTGAATTGTGTCAGGCTGCACACGATATTCCATCACACTTCTATTTTGAGTCTGGTTCGCTTGATACGCTTATGCGAATGGTTGATTGTACATCGTGTATGACAATCATCCCTGAAATGGCGTTGGAGTTTATTCCACAGGCACGCCGTAACCGCGTTAAGACTATTGCAAAGGGCGCAACATCGCGCCGTGTGGCTCTCGCTGTAAGTCGTACTTATGTGAAGCAGTCTATTGTTGAGGCATTGCGCAAAACGGTGCTTGAGTGTGTGCATCAGGATAGAGTATAAGTTGTTGATATATAGTCTTTAACATTCGCAAATTATAACTTAAGAAGGTGTAGTGAAGGAGGTCGTTTGTATTCTCTTGTTAATGCAGGGATGGTGTTGGACAATTTGAGTTGTCTCTCTTACCTCCGTTAATAGGCCTTAAAAATTTTGCTTTTGTCAAAAAAAAATATACCTTTGCGAGGATATTGTATTATAGTGTACGCTGCGCGTGCGTGTAGTAACAGGAATTTTAACTGAAAAAGATATTATGGAGAATTTGGAAAAGTTGATCAACACGATAGTTGAGGCTATTGATGACAAGAAGGGACAGGGTATTGTATCGCTTGATTTGTCGGGCTTTGATGGTGCTATATGCTCTAATTTTGTTGTGTGTAATGCGGACTCAACAACTCAGGTAGATGCCATTTCGCAGAGCATCGAGGAGAAGGTTTTTGAGGTTATGCATGAGTGGCCTGTTCGCGTTGAGGGTCGTCAGAATGCTTTCTGGGTTGCTATGGACTATACAGATGTTATCGTTCATATCTTCCAGACAGAGCTTCGTGACTTCTACCGCTTGGAGGAGTTGTGGGCTGACGCGCCTATGAAGAAGTATGAGTTTGGTGACTAGAGAATTTTAGTGGCGAAAAGAGAGAGGGATAGTTAGTATATCATTTTGTCGTGGAGCGCTAGATGTTAATCATAGTCGCTCCGTGGCTAATTGTCTTTCTCTTTGTGAGTTAAGAAGATAAATATGGCAGTAAAGAAGGGTAAGCCCATGATGCAACCACGCTTTAATTTCATGTGGTTCTGGGCTTTGGTAGTTATTGTAATTATTGGCTACTCAACATTTAGCTCCCCAGATTATAGACCTATCGAGGGCGACTGGAATATGGTCGATGAGCTTGTGGAGCGAGGTTTGGTGGAGCGCATCGAGGTGATGGATAAGGAGAAGGCAAGTCTTTATCTCACACAAGAGGCTCCGCAGATATTGGAGGGTGATGAGCGTTTTGCACAACTCCCAAAGACAGGTGTGCAGGTGCGCTACAACACAGGTGGCGATGTGCAGTATTTTGCTGAGCGTTTGGCTAAGGCCGAGGCTAAGGCGTTGGAGACAAATCCAGATGCTAAGGCTGTGGTTGTTAAATATGCCCGTACGGAGAAGGGTTGGATGACCTATCTATTTGATGCGCTACCATGGTTGTTGATTATCGTGGTATGGATTGTCATCATGCGCTCTATGTCGCGTAATGCAGGAGGTGGCGCTGGTGGTGGCATCATGAATGTGGGCAAGGCTCGCGCACAGATGTCCGATAAGAACAATAAGGAGCGTGTAACCTTTAAGGATGTTGCAGGCTTGGAGGAGGCTAAGGTCGAGATTATGGAGATTGTGGACTTCCTCAAGAAGGCAGACAAATATAAGGCTCTTGGTGCTAAGATTCCGAAGGGCGCGTTGCTTGCAGGCCCTCCAGGAACAGGTAAGACCTTGTTGGCTAAGGCTGTTGCGGGTGAGGCGAATGTTCCTTTTCTCTCAATTTCAGGTTCTGACTTCGTGGAGATGTTCGTGGGTGTGGGTGCTTCGCGTGTGCGTGACCTCTTTGAGCAGGCTAAGAAGGTAGCACCATGTATCGTCTTTATTGATGAGATTGATGCTATTGGCCGTGCGCGTGGTAAGAACTCAGGCTTCTCGGGCAATGATGAGCGAGAGAATACTCTTAATCAGTTGCTTACCGAGATGGATGGCTTCCAAACAAATGCTGGTGTTATTGTGCTTGCAGCTACTAACCGTGTAGATATCCTCGATAAAGCCCTTATGCGTGCTGGTCGTTTTGACCGTCAGATTGAGGTTGGTCTTCCAGATGTTAAGGAGCGTAAGGAGATTTTCGATGTGCATCTTCGTAAGTTGAAGCTCGATGATAAGCTCGATAGAGAGTTCCTTGCTAAACAGACCCCAGGTTTTGCTGGTGCAGATATTGCAAATGTATGTAACGAGGCGGCTCTTATTGCAGCTCGTCATGATAAGAGTGCGGTAACTCAGGAGGATTTCCTTGCTGCTATTGACCGTATCGTAGGTGGCTTGGAGCGTAGAAATATGCCTATGACAGCTCAGGAGCGTCGCTCTACAGCTATTCATGAGGCGGGACACGCAACAGTAATGTGGCGCTTGGAGCACTGCGACCCTGTGTTGAAGATTACAATCATACCTCGTGGCCGTTCACTTGGTGCTACATGGTATCTTCCTGAGGAGCGCGTAAACCACAATGTTGAGCACTTTATGCATAAGCTTGCTGGCTTGGTTGCAGGTCGTGTTGCCGAGCAGACACTTCTTGATGTTACAAGCACAGGTGCACTCAATGACTTGGAGCGTACATCAAAGACAGCATACGCAATGGTTGCATACTATGGCATGAGCCCTAAGGTGGGTAATGTGAGCTGGTTTGATGCTACAGGTCAGCGCGATATGTTCACAAAGCCATTCTCGGAGCATACAGCCGAGCTCATAGATGATGAGGTGCGCCGTATTGTTGATGAGGCGGTTGAACTTGCTCGTCAGATTGTGGAGCAGGAGCGTGAGCGTATCGAGGCATTGGCTGATTTGCTTCTTGCAAAGGAGACAATCTTCACGGAGGATATTGAGTCGGTGTTGGGCGTAAGTGCGCAGCAGAGAGCTAAGGCTTCGGAGGAGGTTGCTGTTGAGGTGCCTGAGGCAAGCGTGGAGTAATTGCAAACAAATGAGTATTATGTCAGATAAGTTGAAAAATTTTATTGTTAGAACACTCAGTGGTGCGGTGCTACTACTTGTAATCTTGGGTGCGATGTGGGTAGGCTACTATGGCTATCTTACCCTGTTGCTCTTTATTACGGTTGCGGGCACTTGGGAGTTCTACAGCCTCGCTAAGGCAAAGGGCTACGAGCCACAGCGCAGCTTGGGTGTTGCAATGGCTACGCTGTTCTATGTCGCAGCTGCGATGATAAGCATTATGGCTGTCGATGGTGTTAAGCAGTTTGCCGATAACGACACTATAACTTTGTTGGTTGCGATTTTAGCCATCGTAATAATCTTGTTTGTTGCTGTAGTCTTTGTTGCGGAGATCTTCCGTAACCGCACTACGCCAATAGCTAATATCTCAACAACAATTGCTGGCGTGGGGTATGTGGCGTTGCCTATGGCGCTGATGACCGTTATGCCAATGCTTATCGGTGGTAATGGCGACTGGCGTGCTATTTACTTCCTATTCTACCTCTTCCTCGTTTGGGGTAATGATATCTTTGCATACCTTGCTGGTGTAACTATGGGCCGTCATAAGATGTGTGAGCGTCTATCGCCTAAGAAGTCGTGGGAGGGCTTTGTAGGAGGTGTGCTTGGCTCGTTGGCTGTGGGTGCAGTGGGCGCAGCAGTCTTGGACAAGAGTTATGTGGTATGGATGGGCTTGGCTCTTATCGTGTCGCTATCGAGTGTTGTTGGCGACTTGGTGGAGTCGATGTTCAAGCGCGACGCAGGAGTTAAGGACTCGGGTAATATCATCCCTGGTCATGGTGGTATCCTCGATAGATTCGATGCCTTCATTATCTCTGTACCATTTGCGTTTGTATATATACTAATAGTAGCTATTATCTAATTGATTACTAACCTAAAAAACTATACTTTATGAAGATTAACAAAGAGGGATATATCATTATCAGTATCACTGGTTTGATTTGTGTTGGTATCTGGCTCTTAGTCTATTTCTTGTCTGAAACGCCAGCTGCTATGATGTGGTTTATGGCGGGCTTCTTGCTTATCTTTTGGTTCTTCGTTACGGCATTCTTCCGTGAGCCTCGCCGTGTGCAGATTCATGACGAGTCGTTGGTGTTCTCGCCATGTGATGGCCGTGTTGTGGTAACTGAGGTGGTTAAGGATGATGAGTACCTACATGAGGAGATGCTTCAGATTTCTATCTTTATGTCTGTTACAAATGTCCATGTTAACTGGATGCCTGTGAAGGGTATTGTTGAGTACTTCAAGCACCATCATGGTCGCTTCCTTGTTGCATGGCATCCTAAGTCATCTACAGAGAATGAGCGTACTACTACTGTTGTGCGTCTTGGTGATGACCGTAAGGTGCTTATTCGCCAGATTGCAGGTTTCGTAGCACGCCGTATTGTGAACTATGTGAAGGTGGGTACTCCGGCAGAGCAGAATAGCACACTCGGCTTTATTAAGTTCGGCTCACGCGTGGATATTCTTATCCCTAAGGACTCGGAGCTATTTGTTGAGATTGGTGACCCTGTGATTGGCTCGCAGACACCTATCGCACGCCTAAAGTAAAAGTGATGAATAAGGATAGGATACTTAAGGGCATAGCGACCATTGCTGTTATTGGTGTCGTAGGGTGGATTATATGGTACCTCTGGGAGGTGGTGCTATATATCCTCGTTGCGGCTGTGCTATCGCTCGTGGGTCGACCTTTGGTATCTTACCTTACGCGCATAAATATCTTTGGTTATATCATCTCGCGCACGCTCGCCTCGGCATTAACCCTTGTGGTTATGTGGCTTGTTATAGGTGCTCTCGGCATGCTCTTTATACCGCTACTCTATGGTAAGGTCAATGAGCTCGCCTCGCTGGATTGGACGAGTGTTACTGCCGTTGTAGAGTCCTCGTTGGCAAACTTAGAGAACCTTATTGAGCGTGTCTTTGCAATAGAGATTACAGATATCGGTGAGACCTTCAAGCAGTTTATGCTCAGTCTTGTGGATATTGATGTTGCTAAAACTTTTGCAAGCGTGGCTACGGTGATAAAGAGTGTGGCTATCTCCTTCTTCTCGATATCGTTTATCACCTTCTACTTCATGAAGGAGGATAACCTCTTCTACCGCCTTGTGGCACTCTTCTTCCCTGACCGTTTCCGTAGTAATGTCTTCAATGCCTTGGACTCAGTTACAGCACTGCTTTCGCGTTATTTTGGTGGTCTTATGGCGGAGAGTTTCATGCTTATGGTAATCATATCTGTGGTGATGACACTCTTTGGTATGCATGGTAGCGATGCCCTTGTTATAGGTCTTATTATCGGTGTGCTTAATGTTATACCATACGCAGGTCCTGTAATTGGAACACTGCTTTCGTTGTGCATAGCGCTGCTCTCGCCTATAGGTGGCGATGTTCTACATACGGCTATTGTGCTGTGCTCTACAGTGGCTGTTGTTAAGGTCGTTGATGACTTTATCATCCAGCCAACCATCTACTCCGACCGCGTGCAGGCGCACCCCTTGGAGGTATTCCTCTGCATCCTTATCGCTGGATATATAGGTGGTATATGGGGTATGCTCTTCGCTATACCTCTATATACTGTGCTTCGTGTCTTTGCTCGTGAGTTCTTCTCGGAGTATAGTTTAGTTCAGAAGTTAACCCATCAAATGACCGAGTAAGATGATCTGTATTGAAGGCGAGGTTATACATGGCAAGAAGATAGGCAGAGCCTTGGGCTTTCCTACGGCAAATATGTCGCTCCAGGGCCATGAGGATATTGAGCGTGGTGTATATCGCTCCGAGGTGGATATCGAGGGTAAACACTATAAGGCTATGTCAAATGTCGGTATTCGCCCCTCTGTGGGAGGTAAGGAGCTACTTCTTGAAACCCACATTATCAACTTTAGTGGTGATCTCTATGGCCGTACTTTGCGTATATGCCTTGTGGAGAAGCTGCGCGATGAGAAGAGATTTGCATCGATTGGCGACCTAAAGGAGCAACTGCTTAGAGATTATAATCGCTGCAGCGAATAGTCGTAATATATTATATAGTATAAAGAAGTTGTCTAACAAGGCTACTACTTTGCACTCAATCCCAAAATGCTTATTTACGCCTTAGTAAATACTGCACCTTCTAAAAGTGGATTTTGTTATATAACTTCTTAATAAAATGGGGCTGTCAACAATTATTGTTAGACAGCCCCTTGAAATTGTATGAATGGGTGTGACTACTCGCACACAGCGCTAAGGTCTGCGAAGAGACCAGCAAAGCTCTCAGCCATGTCACGACGCAATGCAGCATAGTGCTTGCGAACGAGTGAACGGTTCTTAGGCTCTGCAGGATTGTTAGCCTTGTGGTATAGAGCATTGCGCAACTCTACGCCCTTCTGCATAAGCTCTACAACCTGCTCCTCCTTGTTAGGCTGTACGAAAATTGCCATGTGGCAATCGAATGCGAACTCCTCCAAACGGTAGTCAATCTCCTTCTTCAAAAATCTAAGATTTGCCATAATATTTTGCGTTAAAAGTTAAATTCTTATTATGCAAAGATAATATATTCAAATCTTATTTGCAAATATTTATAAAGGTATGTTCTAAAAAATAGCAAATTATTTTTTCGTTGCTACGATAATTTCTACTTGCAATTCTCAGGACATTCGCCCTCATTGGTAGCGCCCATATCTATAATCACGCCATCCCACTCGTTTAGTATCACCACCTTTTTATGATGTTTGCCGTGACGCTTCTGCTTCTCTTGTTCGTGATGTCTCTTTGTAGGCTTTTCGGCGATAACCTCCTCAATCACAACAACCTCAGTAGGTGTATTGTTTATTGGTTTGTATTCGCGGTTATCCATAATCTGATCCTTTGTGTAGGCGATTGTAACCGTTGCGCGGCGCATATCAGGTAGAACATCGCTCTTCATCCAGTTCCACGCCTTATCATCATGCTTCAGCTTGTTGTCTATGGTCATAGGTGTCTCGTTGGAGTTTACTATGCGCACAAGGTCGTTTCGGTTGTTTAGCGATGAGTGCTCTATGGCATTTGATGTTGCGCTCCATGGCTCTACATGTGAAGATATGGCGATGTTGCTGCCGCTGATGTTGTAGCGACTTGCAAGCATGGCGCTAAGCTCCTGTGCGCGCTTTCGTGCAAGCTCCGAGTTGAACTTTGTTGTGCCGTCAGGTGAGGCATATCCCGTAATCTCAATCTTGGAGATATGTATGGTCGTATCTCTTCGTAGCTCATCGAAGAAGCTGTCGAGACGCGATAGCTCGGCGCTGTTATCCTCGAAGCCTACAACTGTATTCGCGGAGTTGATAGCGTAGTGAATCTCATAGTTCTGATTTTCGTAGGAGTTATCAGTAACAATGTATCTACGAACGATATAGTCGCCATCGCGCCACTCGGCCAACATCCTCTTGTTGCCACTCTGAGCATTTGCCACTGTGACAACAGATAGAAGTGCCACAAGGCTCATGATTGTGAAAATTCTAAATCTTTTCATAGTCGTAAAATTATTGGTTTGTGAGTAGGCTAATCCAATAATTATACCATTGATAGTAGCTGATTTATCTGCCATTTTGCTCGTTAGGAAAAATTGCTTAATTATGCATTTTATCACTGTGATAAAATCAGCAGTCTAACTTTGAGTGATGGATTGACTTATATTGGTGCTCATGCATTCCAATTTTGCGATAGTCTAACAGAGGTAACTATACCTGATAGCGTAACGACAATAGATGTGTATGGCTTTGAATACTGCAAAAACTTATCAATGGTAACACTCGGTAAGGGTTTAGCAACGATAAAATCATATTCATTCTATAATTGTGATAAGCTAACGAATATATATTGCAAGTCAACAACTCCACCATATGTTGATTATACCAGCATATTGAGTGTAGAGGTTCCAGGTCGCAAAATTTATGTACCTGCAGAGTCTGTGAATGTATATAAGTCGGCATCAGGTTGGAATAAATATGTCGATGCTATTGTAGGCTACGACTTTTAATAGGATATAGTTAGCGACTATACCATGCCCACATGCCCGCGCTACCATCGTAGTGCGGGTATTATTTTTAATACCCATAATATTTTAAGTTAAAAGTGAAAACTGAAACAAGAGCATAAAACAAACGATGTTCGCGAAAGTCCGCGAACATCGTTTGTTTTATAAGGGTATTTCTATTTCCTAATTACCAAGTATTTACTGGTGCTCAGGGCGGAGAAGGTCCTGCACAACCTTAACAGGTGAGAAGGTCGAGATTGGCACCTCCACGAAGATTGTGTTCCAGTTTGCCATGGCGCCGTTCCAGAGGCCTGGGAGCTCCTGTGCGCGTAGCTCGCGGCCACCTGCCGACTTAGATGAGATAAAGCCAGTCTTAGGGTCGGTATACTTTGTTAGGTCATACTTTGTACCGTCGTAGCGCTGAACGCCGCAGACAAGGTCTACAGGGTTGAAGTGTGTAGCCTCCTTCATAAGGTGCATATCCTCCTTAGCTATCTGGCTCGACTCGGCAATCTGCAACTGCTCGCGGCCGAACTCATCACCTACCCAGAATGGACCACCACCAGGCTCGCCCTCATTCTTAACCATACCGCAGACACGGATAGGGCGGTCGAGGCTCTTGACGATAAGCTCCTTAGATGCATCCTCAGGGAGCTTGCAGCATAGCTCGTTAAGCAAGAACTCCTTAGCCTCGGCGTACTTATCCTCGCCACGCTCCAAGGCGCGGAGTAGCTCAAAGCTACGCTCCTGGAGACGAAGTAGTGTGCCGGCCAAGACGCGCTTAAAGGTGATAGTGTCGCCCTTGCGCTCGTCAGTGGTTACATTGTCGATATTCTTTACAAAGATAATATCTGCATCGAGCTTATCGAGGTTCGCAATAAGCGCTCCATGGCCCGCAGGACGGAAGAGTAGTTTGCCATCCTCGGTGCGGAATGGGGTATTATCAGGATTTACAGCGATGGTGTCTGTCGCAGGGCTCTGCTCCGAAAAAGATACCTCGTACTTGATGCCGTACTTCTTCTCATAGTGGCTCTGGCGCTCATCGAGGAGGTTCAAAAATCCCGCCTTATGCTCTGGTGATACGGTGAAGTGAATAGCAGCGCGCTCGCCATCTGATGCATACAACGCAGCCTCCACAAGGTGCTCCTCAACAGGCTTTCTTGCCCCCTCCTTATATGCGTGGAAGGTAACAAGACCCTTAGGCTTAGAACCGTAGCCAAGGCCGTCAATAATGATGTTACGCACCACATCCTTATCGTCGATCTGTGGCTTGAGGTACTTTGCCAACTCAGCAAAGAAGGCGAACTTCTCAAGGTTGGTAATAAGTTTATCTATGCCTGCTGTGCGCTTATCGTCGTTAACATACTCGAACAACTCCTTGAACATGCGTGTTGCAGCGCCTGAGGCTGGCACAAATTTAAGTGTGCGTAGCTCCATGACGCGTGCATTATATAGCTCCTCGGCAGCCTTAATCTCGTCCTCGTTGAATTGAAGTATGCCATCGCCACCCGATGCAGCTCTTACCACAGGAAGTGATGGGAAACCTTTGCGGAAATTCTCAATCTGCTTCTCAACCTCTGAGACACTTAAGCCGCGTGCCTCGATTTGTAAAATGTCTTCGTGGTTAAACATAGGAAGTATTCATTTAGTTGTTAATAAATTCTCAACCTTTTCCTCTTATAGAGGGGGAATATTGTCATATTTAGCCCCAAATTTAGTAAAATTTTTTTATCTTTGCACTATGAAACGCATATATAATAACATAAACCTTGCTAATCGTAATAGCTTTGGTGTCGTAGAGTGTGCAAAAACACTTGTCGAGTTCGACTCTGCCGAGGACCTCAAAGAGTATTTTGTTGAGCAGAAACCAGCTAAATGGTATGTGCTTGGCGCGGGTAATAATACACTATTTACGCGCTCCTATGATGGCGTGCTTCTTACTCCTGTAAGTGGTCGCTTGGAGGTGCTTAAGGATGATGGTGTGAATGTCGATATTCGCGTTGAGGCGGCACACGATTGGGATGAGCTGGTAGCGTGGAGCGTCGAACAGGGCTTGTGGGGTATAGAGAATTTGTCGGCTATACCAAGCTCTGTGGGTGCAGCACCGGTGCAGAATATCGGTGCTTATGGCGCTGAGGCCAAAGATGCTATTACTGTTGTGGAGTATTTCGATACTCGCACCATGGAGGTTGTGCGTCTAAGTAATGAGGAGTGCCACTTTGCATATCGTGAGAGTATCTTTAAGCAGGAACTTAAGGGTTGCGCTATTATCCTTGCTGTGGAGTTTCGCCTAAGCCGTGAGGCTAAGCCAAACCTCGGCTATGGCGATGTGATTAAGGAGGTTGAGGCTCGTGGTGGCGCGACACTTGCAAATATACGCGAGGCGATATGTGCTATTCGTGGCAGTAAACTTCCAGACCCTAAGGTCTTGGGTAATGCTGGCAGCTTCTTTAAGAACCCTATCGTTGAGCGCGCTATGGCAGAGGCTCTCTTAGAGAACTATCCCGAGATGCCATACTATCCTATTGCGGGAGATGAGGCAAGGGTTAAGCTCGCTGCTGGTTGGCTAATTGATAAATCGGGCTTAAAGGGTTATAGAGATGGCTCGGTGGGAGTGCATGACCGTCAGGCCTTGGTGCTCGTAAATCATGGAGGTGCTACTGGAGGTGATGTTATGCGTTTGGCAGGCTATGTGTGTCAGAGAGTTAAGGAGTGCTTTGGCGTGGAGATTAGCCCAGAGGTAAATATTTTATAGGTATGTTACTACTTGACGGTTTCGAAAAATATATCGAGGAGAATGAACTCTTTACGCACGATGACAAGATTTTGTTGACCGTTTCGGGAGGTGTCGACTCAATGGTGATGATGGCACTAACGGCGGCAGCGGGTTATAAGTTCGGTGTGGCACACTGCAACTTCCAGCTTCGTGGTAAGGAGAGTGATGAGGATGAGCTTCTTGTTGAGCATGAGGCTAAGCGTCTTGGTGTGGAGTTTTATAATAAGCGCTTCGATACGGTGGGGGAGATGGAGCGCACGGGAGAGTCTATGGAGATGGCTGCCCGCCGCCTAAGATATGCATGGTTTAGAGAGTTGTGTGATGAGCATGGCTACAACGCTATCGCCATAGCGCACCATAGCAACGACTCTATCGAAACCTTCTTTATCAATATGTTGCGTGGTACGGGACTTAGGGGTCTTACGGGTATTACCACGCAGGTGGGTCGCCTTGTGCGCCCGATGATGTTTGCTACGCGTAAGGATATTCACGACTATGCTGTGGCGCATCGTATTCCATTTAGAGAGGACTCCTCAAACCGCTCTACGAAGTATCTTAGAAATAAGGTTCGTATCGGTCTTGTGCCAATGCTTAAGGAGATAAATCCGCAGTTTACAACCATTATGCGCCGTAATATTGCGCGTCTTAGTCAGGCGCAGGATTTCATCAACTCGGCAATGGATATTGTCAAGGGTGAGTCGTTGGAGCATAATGGCGACATACACACATTGAGGGTGGGTAAGATTCGTCCGACGCTACCTCGTAACTATGTGATATATGAGATTCTAAACTCGGAGTATGGCTTCAAGGGCGATGTTGTCGATGCGCTATGTCACGCCTTGGATGCTGATGCTACGGGCCGTAGGTTCTACTCGCGTGAGTGGGTCGCTGTGGTTGATCGTGGCGATGTGGTTATTGCAAAAATCACCGATGAGGATAGCTGTGAGACCATAGTTGAGAAGGGTGTGGCACGCTCATATATTGGTGGCTCGGTGCTCTACTATGAGTATTGTAATATCGACTTTATAGATACGCTTGACCAGGGCGATAATGTGGCGCTTTTGGATGCAGATAAGCTCAAATTCCCGCTCCGTGTGCGTCGTTGGCAGGAGGGAGATTGGTTTGTGCCATTTGGAATGTCGGGCCGTAAGAAACTAAGCGACTATCTCATCGATAAGAAGGTATCTATGGCCGAAAAGTCACGACAGTTTGTATTGCTTTCGGGTGATGATATAGTGTGGGTTGTGGGTCGCAGACTTGATGACCGCTACGCCATTACTCGTAAGACGGAGAATGTGCTTAAGGTAACTCGTTATACATTGTAATATGGCAAAGAGCTCAAAATTTAGTGACGCCTTAGCAAGCTATAACTCGATAATGAAGGATATCGAGGCACGCCGCTTTGCGCCTATATATCTTCTTTCGGGCGATGAGGGCTACTTTGTTGATGCCATAGCTGAGCGTCTTGGTGAGACAATTCTCAATGAGGCGGAGCGCTCGTTTAATCAGGTTACGGTATATGGCGCAGATAGCGACACGGGAAAGATTGTTATGCTCTGCCGTCAGATGCCTATGATGGGTAACTATCAAGTCGTTATTGTTCGTGAGGCTCAGCAGTTGCAAAAGATTGAGAACTTGGTGCATTATACCTCTTCGCCACAGAGTACAACGATACTTATTATCTGCTATAAGAATAAGGAGCAGGGTAAGGGTATAGATAAGCGTACGGCATTCTATAAAAGCTGTGCTAAAGCGGGTTGTGTCTTTGAGTCGATACGACCTAAGGAGTATGAGATAGACCAGTGGCTTAGCTCGCATATTAGCTCGCGTGGGTTGGGCATAGAGCCTAAGGCTATTGCGATGCTTAAGGAGCATGTGGGTATGGATATCTCGCGCATTGTGCATGAGATAGATAAGCTTGCAGTCTCGATAAACGAGGGACAACTCAAAATTACAGACTCAGATATTGAACAGTATATCGGCATCTCGAAGGAGTTTAATAGCTTCGAGCTTAACGATGCTGTGATTAAGCGCGATGTAGGTCGTGCAATGCGTATTGCGGAGCATTTCGCACACAATCCAAAGAACTATCCAATAACTCAAACTATAATATTGCTCTTCAATCAGTTCCAGCAACTATTTTTGCTTAACTATCACATGTGGCAAAGCCGTAAGCGAGGTGTTCCTATGCCTTCGGATATGGAACTTGTTGCGGCAGTAAGAGCCTATAATATCCATGGACTCAATAGCCTTAAAGCAAATATAACTAAGTGGAATGGCCCTCAGCTCTTTAGGGTCTTGGGTCTGCTTAGAGAGTATGATGCCAAGAGTAAGGGTGTCAATAGTGGAGGCTTGGATGGTGGAGATTTGCTCAAGGAGTTACTTCTTAAAATCTTTATGTAGGGATGAAATTGATGGTGTGGTGTGACGGTAGGGTGGTTGAGGCTTCCGAGTTTCGACTAACTGCACCATATATCCTGCACCGTATTCATACCTTTGAGTATAAGGCTTTTAATCTTTCGCGTCACATACATCTTATGCGCTCTGCTTCGATGTCACTGTTTGGCTTTGCCTCGTTGTGTAGGGCAGAGGATGCCGAGCATATCATCGAGCAGTTACTGCGCCTTTCGCGAGTGTCGCCAAACTTTAGTTGTACGATAGCCATGCGTCTAAACTCCCTCGGAGAACTCTCTTTCGAGGTCGAGGAGCCAAGCTATTATAGTGGCTTTGCACTGCGTGTGAAGCGACCAAAGGGTGTGCTTCTGACAGCCCCACAGCCAGAATATATATCACAAAATACAATTACCCTCGCCCTTGATGCGATGTATGATGCACGCATTCATGGTCGTGGTGATGTGGCTGTGTTGGTAGATGAGAATGAGGAGCTTATCAGTCGCCCTTGGCAGCCGATTTTTGTGGTATATAATAACAGATTTTACACGCCTACAGCATACGAGACGGTGGAGTATGTTACCACCGCTGAGGCTATCCGCAAAGCGGGTTATCAGCTTACCATACGCCCTATTCCTGTTAACTCGTTAATGCGTATGGATGAGATATTTACGGCAGATACAACGGGAATTACCTCCCTATCAAAGGTTGCCGACCATAGTCTCTTCTCTGTGGCTGCTGCACTGATTGTTGATTATATGTAGCAGATTGGAGAAGAGACCATGTTCGAAAACCTAATATGTGTAACTACTTCTTTATATTGTCAATTGCGTAGAGGTACGCACCGATAGATACGGCATTGCTTGCACCTATATCTGAGATAGTGATACCGATGCGTTTTTCTGGGTCATAGACAACCTCCTTGTCGCTACCATAGACCTTAATTCTCTTTGAGTTGCCCATAGCAAACTGCTTGAACTCCTCCTCATTATCAAGGTTATATACGCTCATCTGTACACGATTGAGTGTGTCGCCTGACATAGTCTTAATCTTTGAGCGCATCTCCTCCAAGAGTGCAGGCATAAAGTATTTAGATGCTGCTGCCAAGCCCCCACCGATAACAATCACACCATCCATTAGTGTTGCGGCTGTTGCCATGGCGTCACCCGCTACACGACCCTGTGTTGCAAATGCCTCCTTTGCGGCCTCTACATTGCCATCCATCTTACCCTCGGCAATGAAGAAGATATCCTTAGGCTCAAGCTCGCGCTCATCTCCTGAAAGCTCTCTATATACGCGCTTTACGGCACGAATAGCGATGCCGTCCTCAACGATAAACTCTGGATTGTCGCGGTGCTTAAGGCAGAAGACCTCGACGCATGAGTTGTCGCCCAAGTTTAGCTTGCCGTCCATCACAAAACCGAAGCCGAAGCCTGTACCAAATGTAAAGCCGAGAAGGTTGCGATAACGCTTTGCAGAGCCAGCCTCCTCAAGCATGCGGTTGATGCGTGGTAGGGCACCTCCCATGGCCTCGCCATAAGCAAATAGGTCAGCATCGTTGTTGATGAATACAGGGATGCCAAAGCGCTCCTCAAGCATTGGGCCAAGTGCTACGCCATCGCGGAAGGATGGGAAGTTTGGTAGGAAGCCACCAATAACGCCGTTGCGGTAGTCGGCAGGACCAGGAAAGGCGAAACTGATAGCTACAGGTCGCTCAGGTAGCGCTGCTATAATCTGCTCAAAGCCCTTGATTAGATTGCCAAGGCATAAGTCCAAGTCGTGTGCCATAGATGGCAATGTTATGCTCTCGGTGCAAGGTTTGCCGCCCTGCATCGCGCCAAATACGAAGTTTGTGCCTCCGGCATCAAGCGTGACGACGATAGGCTCGATAGTCTTATACTGTTCCATAGATAGGCAAAGGTATATAATTTTTTCAAAACATGCAACAATAGAAAGAATATTGAAAAATGTGCATATTTAATGAAAAATAATCGACCTTTGTGATTGTCAGTTAGAAAAAATAACTATATATTTGTAAGATTTTTAAGGTAAGCTAACTATTTAGCGTACCTATATGAATTAGAGAAAAACAAAAATAATACATAAAAATAACTTAAAATTACATTTTACTATGGAGAACAACAAACTTCAGGAGCTAACAGCAAAGCTCTATAACGATGGTTTGGAGAAGGGTCGTTCTGAGGCAGAGCGTCTATTGGCTGAGGCTAAGGAGCAGGCTGCAAAGATCGTTGCAGATGCTAAGGCTGAGGCTGAGGCTATCGCTAAGGCTGCAGAGGATCGTGCAGAGGATATCGCTAAGAACGCTATGACAGAGATTACCCTTGCAGGTCGTCAGGCTCTATCAAAGATTAAGAGCGAGATCGCTGAGGCTGTGATTATGAAGTCTACAGGTGCAGCTGTGAAGAACGCAACTATGGATGCTGCATTTGTTAAGGATATGTTGCTTGCAGTGGCTAACAACTGGAATGCACAGACTGTTGATGTGTCACTCGTAGCACTTCTTGCAGAGGATAAGCGCAATGAGTTGGATGCTGTTATGCAGCAGAGTGCTCAGGAGCTTGCTAAGGCAGGTATCGAGGTGGGTTACTCTAATGAGGTTAAGAATGGCTTTAAGCTCGGTGAGAAGAATGGTGGTTACTATATCTCTTTCACAGATGAGAGCTTTGATGCATTGCTCAAGGAGTACTTGCGTGAGAAGGTGTCTAACATGCTCTTTAAGTAGCCATGTTCTCTAAGGAGTATTTCTATTTGGTTGCGGGTCTGCGCGATTGGGCGTTGGATTCTGATACCAAAGGTTTCGATGCTCGCGAGATAAAGGATGAGATTCTCGCAGAGTTGTCGAATAGCGACCGTAAGGCTGTGGAGGCTCTCTATGGCTATTACGATTGCGAAAATCTTATCGCTTACCGTAGTGGTCGTGAGCGTTTCAATCCGCTTGGTAATCTTACAGTAGAGCAGATTGCCGATGTCTTTGATGCTCGCAACTACTCACTTCTTCCAAATGCTATTGCACGCGTGGTTAAGAACTATGTGGAGGTAGAGGATGAGGAGCGCGATGAGGATGTTGTTCTTACAGATAGCTTCGAACGAGCTATCTTTGAGGCTTACTACACTATGCTTGCTGAGTCTAAGAGTCACTTCCTTCGTGGTTGGGGCGCTTTTGATCGCAACCTTCGCAATATCGCAGCGGCTGTTGCTGCACGCGAGGCTGGTCGCACAGTTAAGGATGTGACTGTGGGCGGCGGTGAGATTGTTGAGCAGCTATCTCGTTCATCTGCGGCCGATTTCGGCTTGCGTGGCGAGCTACCATATATCGATGCTGTTATTGCAGCAGTTAGCGACGAGAAGAATATTGTTGAGAAGGAGCGCAAGATTGATGCTATCCGCTGGTCGGAGGCTGAGGAGATTGCCGTTTTCGACTTCTTCAATGTCGACTATATCCTCTCTTATCTTGTCAAGGTCAATATCGTTGCACGCTGGGCACTCCTCTCTCCAGAGGTTGGTCGTCAGATGCTCAACCGTTTGATTAAGGAGCTTGACGCTAAGGAGCTTGTGAATAAACAATAAAACTAAATAAACGAATGAAAACATTAGGACGTGTAAACGGTATTATCTCGAACATCGTGATCGCTAAGGTTGACGGTCCCGTTGGTCAGAATGAGATATGCCATGTATACTGCGGCGATGTCCGCATGATGGCTGAGGTCATCAAGGTCGTAGGCGATGAGGCCTATGTACAGGTTTACGATAGTACGCGTGGTTTGAAGATTGGTGATAAGGTGGAGTTCGAGGGTCACATGCTTGAGGCTACCTTGGCGCCAGGTCTTTTGTCGCGTAACTATGATGGTCTTCAGAACGACTTGGAGAAGATGGATGGTTTGTTCATCAACCGTGGTTCTATTACAGACCCAATCGATTTTGATGCTAAGTGGGCATTTACTCCACTTGCAAAGGCTGGTGATAAGGTGTCGGCAGGTGCTTGGCTCGGTGAGGTTAAGGAGCAGTGGGTTATGCACAAGATCATGGTGCCTTTCGTTATGCAGGGTAACTACACTGTTAAGAGTGTAGTTGCGGCAGGCGAGTATAAGGTAACAGATACTATCGCAGTTGTTGTTGACTCTGATAACAACGAGTATAATATTACAATGGTACAGAAGTGGCCAGTTAAGCAGGCTATTCGTTGCTTTACTGACAAGCCACGCCCATCACGCGTTATGGAGACAGGTGTTCGTGCTATCGATACCTTCAACCCACTTGCTGAGGGTGGTACAGGTTTTATCCCTGGCCCATTCGGTGCTGGAAAGACCGTTCTTCAGCACGCTATCTCTAAGCAGGCTGAGGCAGATGTTATCATCATCGTAGCTTGTGGTGAGCGTGCAAATGAGGTAGTGGAGATCTTTGCTGAGTTCCCAGAGCTCGTTGACCCTCGTACAGGCCACAAGCTTATGGAGCGTACAATCATCATCTGTAACACTTCAAACATGCCTGTTGCAGCGCGTGAGGCATCTGTATATACAGGTATGACTATCGGTGAGTACTACCGTTCAATGGGTTTGAAGGTGTTGGTAATGGCCGACTCAACATCTCGTTGGGCTCAGGCATTGCGTGAGATGTCTAACCGTTTGGAGGAGCTTCCAGGTCAGGATGCCTTCCCTATGGACCTTTCAGCAGTTATCTCAAACTTCTACTCTCGTGCAGGTCTTGTAAAGCTTAACAATGGCGCTACAGGTTCTGTAACATTCCTTGGTACTGTATCTCCTGCGGGTGGTAACCTTAAGGAGCCTGTAACCGAGTCTACAAAGAAGGCT
>JAFYRL010000134.1 GCA_017546975.1 Alistipes sp. | reverse complement strand
GGGACACACATACAGTGAACCGTCAAAATATACATATTCACCACTGCACTTGGGGCATTTTGTGATTTCGCTCATTTCTTACTTTCTTTAAATGTTATTATCCGTATTCATCGGCAAATATACAAATAAGCGAGCGAAAAACATCGAGCTTGCTTGAATATTTTTTACTACGAGCGAAAACGCGGCATGAAAGCATTGGCCCAAAAACCCAAAACAAGTTATAATTTCATTGAATCTCTGCCTCGCTCAGTAAAAAAAATACAAGTACTCTTTTACATTCGCTCGTTGAGATTTGATTTTTCGCTCGCCTTGCACTATCTTTGCAGATTGTTAATAAAGACATCAATAAACATATAAACAATATACTATGTACAGAACGAATACTTGTGGAGAACTGCGTATCTCCAATGTAGGACAGAAGGTAACGTTGGCCGGATGGGTGCAACGTACCCGTAAGATGGGTGGTATGACATTCGTAGACCTTCGTGACCGCTACGGACTCACCCAGTTGGTATTTGACGAAAACCACGACGCTGCGCTCACTGAGCAAGCTAACAAGTTGGGCCGCGAGTACGTGATCCAGATTACTGGTACCGTGAGCGAGCGCTCAAGCAAGAATAATAAGATTGAGACTGGCGACATTGAGATCATCGTAGACTCTATGACCGTGCTCAATGCATCACAGACTCCTCCCTTCACCATCGAGGACAACACTGATGGCGGTGACGACATCCGCATGAAGTACCGCTACCTCGACCTGCGCCGTAATGCTGTGCGCCGCAACCTTGAGCTTCGCCACAAGATGGCCTTCGAGGTACGCCGTTATCTCGACGAGCGTGGCTTCCTTGAGGTGGAGACCCCTATCCTCATCGGTTCTACTCCCGAGGGTGCACGCGACTTCGTAGTGCCTTCACGCATGAACCCCGGACAGTTCTACGCATTGCCTCAGAGCCCTCAGCTCTTCAAGCAAATCTTGATGGTATCAGGCTTTGACCGTTACTTCCAGATCGTGAAGTGCTTCCGCGACGAGGACCTCCGTGCAGACCGTCAGCCCGAGTTTACACAGATCGACTGTGAGATGTCATTCGTAGAGCAGGAAGATGTAATCTCACTCTTCGAGGATATGTCAAAGCACCTGTTCAAGTCAATCCTCGGCATCGAGATGACAGAGCAGTTCCCCCGCATGACATGGCACGATGCTATGAAGTACTACGGAAGCGACAAGCCCGACTTGCGTTTCGACATGCGCTTCGTAGAGCTCATGGATGTACTCAAGGGTCACGGCTTCAGCGTATTTGATAGCGCTGAGTATATCGGTGGTATCTGCGCTAAGGGTGCAGCTACATACACCCGTAAGCAGCTCGACGCCCTCACCGAGTACGTTAAGCGTCCGCAGATCGGTGCTAAGGGTATGGTATATGCTCGCGTAGAGGCCGATGGTACTGTGAAGTCAAGCGTAGACAAGTTCTACACTCAGGAGGTACTCCAGCAGATGAAGGCAGCGATGAATGCCGAGCCCGGCGACCTCATCCTCATCCTCTCTGGTGACGACACTATGAAGACCCGCAAGCAGCTCTGCGAGCTCCGTCTCGAGGTAGCTGAGCAGCTCGGATTGCGCGATAAGAACAAGTTTGCTTGCCTCTGGGTAGTAGACTTCCCCATGTTTGAGTGGAGCGAAGAGGAGCAGCGCCTCATGGCTATGCACCACCCCTTCACCTCACCCAAGCCCGAAGATATCGAGCTCCTCTATACCAACCCTGCTGCCGTGCGTGCTAACGCTTACGACATGGTCATCAATGGTGTAGAGGTAGGCGGTGGCTCTATCCGTATCCACGACAATGAGCTGCAGAAGAAGGCCTTCGAGATCCTTGGCTTCTCTGAGGAGCGTGCACAGTCACAGTTTGGCTACCTGCTCAGTGCGTTCAAGTATGGTGCTCCCCCTCATGGTGGTTTGGCTTATGGTCTCGACCGCTTCGTGAGCCTCTTCGCTGGTCTCGATAGCATCCGTGACTGTATCGCATTCCCCAAGAACAACTCTGGCCGCGACGTCATGATCGATGCTCCTGCACCTCTCGAGCAGGCTCAGCTCGACGAGCTCAACATCCTCGTTGACCTGAAGGAGAAATAATCTGTAAGGATACACACATTAAGGCTGCCTTGCGGGGCAGCCTTAATTATTTGATACATATTAAGTATATAGACATAAAAAAAATATTGCTGTCCGATAAAACTCTACTAGTTCAATAAATACTTGCTCGACTACCGTCATAACTATAGTCGAGTATCTTTTTTTCATATCCAAGCCCCTCTATCCAAACAATAATAGTTGTTCCGTAGGACTTTGGTTAGTTTGGGCTAGTATATCCTCCCAATCCTTCTCGGAGAAATTGAACAGACTGTAGAAATCGACATAATCCATCAACGTTATCCTAACCATAGTAGCTAACCCTGAGAAACTCCAAGGCCGTTGCAACTGCTTCTGCATGACCATAAGAAGCAGATTGGCAATGAGAGTGACCCAAATTTGGATTTTAATGGCATTAGCACTCTCCCCGTAGAAATACCTCAGAGGGAAGTTCTGTTTGATTTGTTTGAATAACAGTTCTATTTCCCATCGCCGGCGGTATATCTCTATTATTTCTGCAGGATCAAATTCCTTATCATTGGTTAGTAACGATATGAGTTTATGCTTCTTTATATCTACATAGGTGATAATGCAGGCATGATGAACTATCGTTTCTACACCTTGCTTCTTTTTTATTGGTGTCCGATAAAAAAAAAACGAGAATTGACATTTTTCTCGATTGATTAGCTCGAAACTCTGCGCCCTACTATTACACCCATTGCAAAAGAACTTTTTCCACCTTGAACGGAGTATTTGAGTGTAATGAGAAATAAAAAAGGGCTAATTCACATTAGCCCTCAAATTCATCATCCTCATCATCGAAGAAGAGGAAGTCTGCCATGCCGAAGTTATCGTCACCAAGGAACTCATCAAGGTCACGACGTTCCTTCTTTGTGGGGCGACCTGTGCCACGCATACGATTGGCGAAGCCGCTTATCTTGCTCATCTCAAGGATATCGTACTGCTCCTTAGGCGTGATATTCTCGAGCATCTCGGGCACCAGCTTAGCACCTACGCGGTTTTCTATCGCCTTGAGCACACGGAAGGTATAGGTAATAGGCGGCTTGCGCACACTCACCACATCGCCCTCCTTAATTGTCTTCGAGGGCTTCATCGTAGCGCCATTCATCGTTATCTGACCCTTCTTACAGGCATCTGTAGCCATCGAGCGTGTTTTATAGAGACGCACTGCCCACAGCCATTTGTCTATTCGTGCTTCCATTTTTATGGGTTAGGAGTTAGGTATTAGGAGTTAGAATTTAATAGAGAGTTAGGCATTGCGCGTATTTTATAAATAAATTCCTAACTCCTACTTACTAATTCCTAATTAAAAGGGATTTACTTCTTATTATACTGGTTCATCGTAATGGTAATCCCTGCCAGACAGAAACTCTTTACAATCTCACAGGCTGTAGGGAGTTGCTTCTCGATGATAGCCTCGTCCTCGGCGTTGAACTTACCGAGCACGAAGTCTGCTTGCGCTCCACGAGGAAAATCATTGCCAATACCAAACTTGAGGCGTGCATAAGCCTGCGAACCAAGAATCTGCGCGATATGCTTCAGGCCATTGTGTCCCGCATCGCTACCCTTGCCCTTCAGGCGCAGTGTACCTGTAGGCAATGAGAGGTCGTCGACTACAATGAGTAAATTCTCGGGAGCGATATTCTCCTTCTCCATCCAATAGCGTACCGCATTGCCACTGAGGTTCATATAGGTAGTAGGCTTGAGCAGCACGAGCTGACAGTTCTTTACACGCATATTGGCCACAAAGCCATAACGTTTGTCCTCGAATGATACATTGGCATCCTTAGCCAAGGCGTCCACCACGCGAAACCCTACATTGTGGCGTGTGCCATCGTATTCGTAGCCAGGATTACCCAAGCCGACAATCAGATATTTCATATCGTTTAATTAGGAGTTAGGAATTGGGAATTAGGAATTAATTGTAAAATAATAGGAGTTAAGAATTTGCCTCTTTTTCAGATGGCGAAATTCCTAACTC
>JAFYRL010000014.1 GCA_017546975.1 Alistipes sp. | reverse complement strand
ATATAACGCATCACACCATTCTGACAAGCGAGGATAGCGTCGATGAGGTTATCGCGAATCTCCTCAGGAGTCTCACTCTCAGGCATATCTACTGAGGTAACAGTAAGCGTAATACCACTCTCGATAGTAGCAAACTCCTCATTGAAGAGCTCTTGACAACGAGCAGCAAGCTCCTCGACCTCTGATACAGCATCCTCGGGCACGGTGAGCACTACATAAGCATCACGAGGGATAGCATTGCGCATATTACCACCATGCCACTGAGCCAACTGAGCATCACACTCGAGCACTGCCTCACGCACGAAGCGACCCATAAGCTTGTTTGCATTACCGCGACCTTCGCAAATCTCGAGACCCGAGTGTCCACCACGCAAACCCTTGAGATCTACGCGCAAAGCCACATAGTCATCTTCGGGCTCAATCTCCATATATTGCAGAGTAGCGGTCACATCGATACCTCCAGCGCAACCGATATACAGTTCGCCTTCAGCCTCTGAATCAAGGTTGAGCAATACCTTGCCGTTCACTGTACCGGGCTTCAAGCCGAAAGCACCAAACATACCAGTCTCCTCATCAGCAGTGATAAGACCTTCAATAGGACCATGTTCCAAAGTGTCGTCCTCCATGATGGCCATGATGGCAGCTACGCCAAGTCCATTATCTGCTCCGAGAGTAGTGCCACGGGTACGCACCCAATCACCATCTACATAGCATTCGATGGGGTCTTTCTCAAAGTCATGTGTGCTCTCAGCAGTCTTCTGCGGCACCATATCCATATGAGCTTGCAACACGATACCCTTGCGGCCTTCGAGACCTGGAGTAGCGGGCTTACGCATGATAATATTGCCAGCCTCGTCCATGAAAGTCTCTACACCAATCTTCTTACCGAAGTCGAGCAAGAAATTTTGTACAGGAACAAGGAAACCCGAGGGGCGAGGTACCTGTGTCAACTCATAAAAATGTTTCCACACGCTCTGAGGAGCTAATTCTGCAATTGTACTCATAGTTTTTGTTATTAGGAGTTAGAAATTAGGATATAGGAATTCTAATCCTTCTTCTTATATTATTAATTGTTTATTTTCAATCTTTTCTTATTTCTTATCTGCAAATCAATCCATCCATACGCACCTAACAGGATCACCCCTAACGTCTGGAACGTATGTACGATCAGAGCAAACGAAGAAGCGCTAACTTGTGACACTCCGTAGAGCGTAAGCATAGAGATAACGACAAAATGCCATGGACCTGCGCCATTAGGAGTGGGAATAATTATAGCCAGACTAATTGCTGCAAAGATGACCATTGCCTTAACCACGCCGAGCTCTGCTGTAAAGGGGAAGCAGTAGAATGTCACATAAAACTCAAGGAAGTAACAAATCCATATACCTATCGTATAAAACAAGAACAATCCCTTGCGATTCATCTTCTTCAGAGATAGCAAACCATCAACAAAGTTACGAAGCTGCTGCATTATCTTACCATATATCACCGTCTTACGCATGATAGCCCACAAAGCTACCAAAGAGCCGATCACGCCAGCAATGATAAGATACGTTTTAGGACTTGTTAACAAACTTATGATAGCATCCTCATTCGTACCGGTCTCTGCAAAGAACGAGGCGAATACACCCATCTGCGTTAATAGCACAATGCATACAAACAGCACGACAAGCAACATATCTACCAGACGTTCAGCGACAAGAGTACCTAAAGCCT
>JAFYRL010000133.1 GCA_017546975.1 Alistipes sp. | reverse complement strand
TGCTCCTCTGGAGTAAGTGGCTCAACAACATCGCCCTCAACCTCTGCGTTGTCAAACTCGAAGTAAGGAGCAGAGAAATCTGTCATAGGGTAGCCGTGGTAGCCCTCAGCGATAGTAGCATCAAGGGTGATGGCATACTTGCCCTCGCCCAACTCCTCGGCACTGATAGTCCACTCAACTGGAGCACCCTCATTCTCGTTGACTACACTACCTGTAGTCTTCGTAGCATCCTGTGCAGATGCTGCGAAAGGAAGCATTAGTGCAATTGAAAGCACTACAAACTTGAAAAGATTTTTCATAAATTGTTAGTTTAGATAAAAATATTATGTTGTTTCTACTTAGTTTTCAGTTATAACATCTCGGCCTTACCAAATGGATCTTCGTGCGCAATGACATCCTCGGTTCTGCCGTCCCAAATCTTGTAGCGCGAAGGTGATACGCCAACTCGCTGCTTGAAGTACTTGCCAAAGAAGCTCTGCGATGCGAAGTTGAGCTTTAACGCGATCTCGTTGATGCTCATACCTGAGTATTTGAGCAAGCGCTTAGCCTCATAGACGACAGCCTCGTCAATAAGTTTTGAGGCGTTACGACCACTCTTCTTCTTAAGTATAAGAGATAGGTACTTTGGTGTAATGCCCATCTTCGAGGCGTAGAACTCTACGCTGCGCTCCGTGCTGCAATACTCGCGGAGTAGGTCAAGGAACTTGTTGAAGAGCTCATCTGTGCGGTTGCTCACGCTGTCATTACCAGCAGGGAGACTATGCTTCTGCAAGATACCCATAACATAGTGGAACATCGCGGCAAAGAGAGAACTGATAATCTTCTCGCGGTTGGATGTTGGAGCATAGTCGCAGAGTACCGAGCGCATAAGCTTCGATATGTCGTGGATATATGCTGCCTCCTCAGGGTCTACCTGCACACATGGCTCATCAAGGAAACCATGATATATCGAAATCAGGTCCTGAGTATCCACATGGATGCTGTTGAGATACTGACGCGAATAGGTAATCATATATCCCGAAGAGCGTATCGAGGCCTTAACCTGCTCGATAACGGTGTTCTCGTTGAAGATAAATAGAGTGTTTGGGCGTAGCTCATGGAGCTTGCCGTTAATCTTTATCTTGGCTGTTCCGCTTACGGTGACACCAATCGACACACCCTGAATGAGGGCTGTGAGGTCGTCCAGCTCGCGGAACATCACAAGGGGAGTGATGACCATATCCTCCGAGTAGTATGCTGTCTCAAAACGAGACTTTAGCTTATCTATCGAGGCTCTCTTTATACCATCCTGTTTCATCTGTACCTATGTTTCTTCTCTATAGGGTTTTAAGCTTTTATTTTGAGGGCTCCCGCAACGCACTCGATGTTTAGTGGCATCTGTGGTCCCGGTTGTCCATCTATATCCGTATGCTCCTCAGTGTTGCAATAAACCTCTAATTTGTTGCAACGAAAGTGGTGTACAGCGCCTGACTCGTGGTTGATGATGTAGTGCATCATATTCCAGCAGGTCTTAGCTGTGTTGTCATAGTCGAGGATAAGTATGTCGAGCATGCCATCCTCTATTTTCGAGCTTGGGGCCAACTTAAATTGTCCAGCGCTGTTTCCGTTAAATGCCAAAAACATCACTGCCTCAAATTTGTGCTCCTCGCCATTGCATCGTATAGTAAGTGGCATGCTGTGCATGTTGAGTAGGTCTACCACTCCCGTGCGCAGATATGCCAATCTGCCAACTATGTGCTTCTCCCTATCGGAGGTGTGCTGTGATGTTGTCGTCAGCACTCCAAAGCTAAGGATGTTCACAAAGTATTTGTCGTTTACCTTACCACAATCTACTCGCCTAACCTTGCCGTGTGCAATCTGCTGTGCAGCGATAATAATATTGCTATTCATGCCTATGGCTCCAGCAAAGTCATTGGCTGTCCCAGTAGGTATAACGCCAATTACAAGGTCTAAGCCTTTATTCTTCATGGCGTTGATAACAAAATTTATTGTACCATCACCTCCGCATATAACAACCAACTCTGTGCCCTCCAATTCATCGAAGGGGTTCTTCGAGAAATCTATCCTCTTGGGCTGAATATCAATGCCCGCCTCTCGGAATATCGCTTTAATATCCTCGATATGGCTCTCTATATGCCCTCTTCCTGAAGAGGTGTTGTATAGTAGCACAGCGCTCATGCTCCTCATTTGTTGTTATTTAAGCACCTCGGAACAGACTATGCGGTAGTCTTCCTCGCCAGCAAAGATGAGGTAGTAGTCCCAACCATACTCTTTGTGACACTGCTCGGCAATGCGTTCAACATCGTTGCTGCTACCTAACGACATAAACATCGTTGCCGCAGCATCAGCCTCAGCACATGTCGGAGCAATTACTGTAGCAGATAGTAGTGTGCTCACAACGCTATATCCAGTCTTTGGGCTGATTGTGTGTACCACCTTCTCTCCATCCTCAGTGAGATAGAAGCGGCGATAGTTTCCCGATGTGGCAACCGCCTTATCTGCAATGCGGACAATCTTCTCGTATGAGTCCATTGCCATATTGCCGTCGTATGGTGTTTCAATGGCTATAGACCATCTATCACCGTGTGCATTATATCCCTTGCAGCGTATCTCGCCACCGATATTTACCATGTAGTCGGTTATGCCTAACTCCTCAAAGCGCTCTGCCACAAGGTCAACAGTGTAGCCTTTAGCTATCGAGTTGAGGTCAATCTGTAGACGGTTATCGAGTTTGTGAACTCTGCCCTCGGATACGCTGATAAGCTCGTATCCCACAAACTCAAGTAGGGAGTCTATGTTTATTTGTGTCTCAGAACTCTCGCGACCAAAGCCCCATGCGTCAGTTAGCGGCTTTATGGTAATATCGTATGCGCCGTTGCTAATCTTCGAAAAGCGATGCGCTAGCTCAATGTTGAAGGCTATGTGTCTATCCAATGAGTCAGTCTGATTGCTGTTGATACGACTTAGTAGTGATGTAGTCGAGAATATCGACATCGACTCCTTAGACTCCTCGTCGACCACCTTGATGATGTTGAGGATCTCCTGCTCGGATAGTGATGTTTTGCACTTTGCCTGTGCAAATGTTCCAAGAGCGAAGCTATCTACAGCTACGAAGTTCAGACTATCACCGCACCCGCTGAAAATGACGGATAGTGTGATAGTTACCGCAAATATGTATAGCGTACGCAACTTTGTGAACATTCTGCAATTATATTTATATATAAATAAAGCGCACAAAGATAGTAAGAATTTCTTAATTTTCCACTATGCTTGTGCTCAAAATTGGCAAAAAACGGCATATTTAGTAGAAAAATAGAAAAATATAAATCTGATTGCGTCTATTATATGGTTATTTGTGGTTGTTAATATGGCCTAAAAAAGAATATAAAACGCTTGTATTGGGGTGTAATCGTATGTTTGTGTTGGTGTGAAAATTTTGTTGATGATGATAATTGTGTTTTGATAAACGAAAGATATGAAAAAAATATGTCGCATAATGCTCTTTTTCTTTGGAAAAAGGTTTGTTGTTAGCAAAAAATAGTGTATCTTTGCGCCACGCTCCGGCAGGATCTAAGGTAAGGATGATCTGTCGTGGAGTGGAACCAGGTGCGTAACCATCAGGAAATGAAAGTGGTGCGTACCATAAAACCTTTAATTTTATGTATTTGACACCTGAGAAGAAGCAGGAGTTGTTTGGCCAGTACGGCAAGTCTACAACCGACACAGGTTCACCTGAGAGCCAGATCGCGTTATTCACCTACCGTATCAACCACCTTACCGAGCACATGAAGAGCAACCG
>JAFYRL010000132.1 GCA_017546975.1 Alistipes sp. | reverse complement strand
GGTTGCTTTTGTGTCTATTTCGGCATCTATCTTATCTTTCCTCGGTTGCTATGCCCGCATAGCGCCCTCGAAAAAGATAAGAAATCTGTTCGAAATATCCAACAAAATAAACTCGACCTAATTTATAGAACCTCCCTATATAATGTTCTCAACATAATCGATTGTCGTTTGGTTGTTCTGGTCAACCATCACGGCTATAAGGTCAAATTGCACCGGTAGCTTAACCCTTCGCATTGTGCAGAAGGAGGAGGCACCACGACGCAGTGAGCGTATCTTGCTCTCGTCGATACTGTCGTATGCCGATTGCCAGCCTCCAGCTCTACGGGTCTTGACCTCCACGAAGTGTAGCGTGTCGTAGTGTTGGGCTATGATATCTATTTCATAGTGCCCTATGCGCCAGTTACGCTCCACGATAAGGAATCCTCGCTCCCTAAGCCACTGCATGGCAAGATCCTCGCCCTCGCCACCAATCTCAAATGTCGAGATTTTGTCCATTATCTCTTAATAAGGAATGAGATATCCTCGCCAGGCTGTACCTCGTAGGTCTCGATACCCTTCTTGAAGATACGCATAGGGCGTGAGCCGATAAGCTCGATGCCGTTGTCATCAATGCGGAGCATACAGCCCTCACGAAGGCCAACAACATAGCGGCTACGGTTAGCCTCCAAGTACTCCATGATGCGCTGCTCGCGTGTCTCACCAGCGTGACCTGCAGGATTTGCATCGAGGTAGTGTGGGTTAATCTGGAATGATACAAGGCCAATAGCACGGAACGACTCTGGCTGTACGATAGGCATGTCGTTTGTTGTGCAGATTGTAGGGCATGTAACATTGCTACCTGCAGACCAACCAATATATGGTACGCCAGCCTTAACGCGGCGATGAATCATATCCAACAAATCCTCCTCCTGCATACGCTTTAGAAGTGCGAAGGTGTTACCGCCACCGATAACGATAGCCTCGGCATTGCGCAAGAAGTTACGCTTGTTGAGGGCGTGGTGGATAGACTTAACCTTGATGCCAATCTCGTTGAAGCGAGCCTGTACCTTAGCCTCGTACTCATCGTATGAGTAGGTAACAGCTGCATAAGGAATAAATACGACCTCACTTACGCCTTTGAGCGTTTTTGCAATCTCAGCGATAGGATACTTCAAATACTCCTCACCTGCATTGGTGGAATTAGAAATAAGTAATAGGTTCATAAATCAGTGTGTATTAAATGTTTAATCTATTTTGTTATAAAATCGTTGATAAATTTTTGCGTCATAATGTCAAAGATAATAAAAAAAGTGTTATTTTTGCACCGTCTGATAAAAAAATATTATCGGATAAGATTACAGTAGAAAATTTTTACTACTATAATGTTTAACTAAAACTTATTTATTATGTCAGAAATTCAGTCAAAAGTTGTCGAGATCATCGTTGACAAGTTGGGCGTTAAGGAGTCAGAGGTTGTAGCAGAGGCAAGCTTCACTGCACATCTTGGTGCTGACTCATTGGATCAGGTAGAGCTTATCATGGAGTTCGAGAAGGCTTTCGATCTTCAGATTCCAGATAGCGATGCAGAGAAGATCCAGACTGTTGGTGATGCTGTTAGCTACATCGAGTCTCACAAGTAATAGACGATTCCTGTTATCGTAAAAAGTGTAGGGCTAGACCTTGGGAGGTGACTCCCTCGGTTAGTCCTTTTTTTTGGTAGTTGACATGTTTGATTTTATTCTACGACCTCTACGCCGACGCTTCGGTAAGGATAGCAACTTCTATGCTGCTATCGACGATATGTTCGGCTTTATACCTCACAATATTGAGTTGTACAAACTCGCACTTATACATAAGTCTGCATCCGTAGAGTTGGAGGATGGCAGACATATAAACAATGAGCGCTTGGAGTTCTTGGGCGATGCCGTTATAGAGAGCATCACCTCGGACTATCTTTTCATCGAGTTTCCTGAGAAGGATGAGGGCTTTATGACACAGCTACGCTCGAAGATTGTGTCGCGCCAGTCGCTCAACCGTATAGCCTCAAAGTTGGGACTTGACAAGCACCTTATATCTAATGCTATAGGTAACACAAATCAGAAGCATATCTTCGGTGATGCTTTTGAGGCTATGATTGGTGCTATATACCTTGATCAGGGTTATGACTTTGCAAATAGGTTGTTGATCAACACAATATATAGAAATTACCTCTCTATAGATGATATTCTACGCTCGGAGACAGACTTTAAGAGTCGTCTTATTGAGTGGTGTCAGAAGAACCATTATGCAATTGAGTTCCGTACAGAGACAGACTCGTCAACCTCGGGTGCACGCCCTATATTCCACTCTGTGGTATATGTTGACGGCATCGCTGTAGGTCACGGTACGGGAGATTCTAAGAAGGTCGCGGAGCAGAATGCTGCCTTCTCAGTATCTCAGGACTCAACGGCATCTATAGATGATGAGAATAGCGCTAAGATTCTTGATCGCATAGATCAATTGGCAAACTAATATGAAAAATCTTACCGACAAGTTAGTATCACGCGGCGCGGAGAGCCTTACAGATGAGGAGCTTATAGCGATGATCGTTGCTGAGAGCAGTAGCGATGATAGTGCTGTGACTTTAGGCAAAGAGTTGTTCACTGCTGCGGGGGCTATGACAAATCTCGCAGAGTGTGATTTTGCACGCTTAAGGATGATGTCGGGACTCGGTAAGATGCGTGCTATGCGCCTTAAGGCTGCTGCGGAATTTGGTCGTAGAGTAGCAGTTGCTAAGGCATCATCGTACGATGTTGTTTTGTCGGATAGTGATGTGGTGCGTATCATGGAGCCACAGCTCGGTGCGTTGCAGCATGAGGAGTGCTGGGCGTTGTATCTCGCCTCATCGGGTAGGGTGTTGGAGCGTATGCGTATAAGTCAGGGCGGTGTTCAAGCTACCGTCGTAGATTGTAAACTTATCCTTAAGCGTGCGTTGGAACTTCTTGCAGTACAGATAGTTCTTGTTCATAATCATCCATCTGGTAATACACAACCGAGTCAGCAGGACATGGCGCTTACCGAGCGTGTTTCTGAGGCTGCAAAGCTCTTCGATATTCGCCTCTTGGATCATGTTATTATTGCTAAGGGTGCGCACTTCTCATTCCGCGGACAGGGCATCCTGAAGTAGAGGTGAAGAGCAAAAACTAAAAAGTAGGGTATCAGCAAGGCCTATTCGGCTAATTATGCAGTAGATACCCTGCTTTTTATTTTTTACTTTTCACTTTTTTTCGTACCTTTGCCGGTTGTATATGCTTAAGCATATTAAGACGGAAACGAATAATAAAAATGATATAGATTATGACACAGGAAGAGTTGTTTAAGAAGCTTATTGCACACTGTAAGGAGTATGGTTTTATATTCCCTTCAAGTGAGATTTATGATGGCCTTGGTGCTGTCTACGATTATGGTCAGAATGGTGTTGAGCTAAAGAATAACATCAAGCGTTATTGGTGGGACTCTATGGTTAAGCTCAACGAGAACATCGTGGGTATCGATGCAGCAATCTTTATGCACCCTCGTACTTGGGAGGCATCAGGCCATGTTGGCGCTTTCAACGATCCACTTATCGACAATAAGGACTCTAAGAAGCGTTACCGCGCAGATGTCCTTGTTGAGGATTGGATGGCTAAGCAGGAGGAGAAGATTCAGAAGGAGGTAGATAAGGCTAAGAAGCGTTTCGGCGAGTCGTTTGACGAGGCTCAGTACCTTGCAACATCACCTCGCGTATTGGAGATTAAGGCTAAGATGGATGCTATCCACGAGCGCTTCGCTACAGCATTGAACGAGAATAACCTCGATGAGCTTAAGCAGATTATCATCGACTGTGAGATTGTTTGCCCTATCTCAGGTACTCGCAACTGGACAGATGTACGCCAGTTCAACCTTATGTTCTCTACACAGATGGGTTCTACAGCTGATGGCGCAAATACCGTATACCTTCGTCCTGAGACTGCACAGGGTATCTTCGTGAACTACCTCAATGTGCAGAAGACAGGTCGTATGAAACTTCCATTTGGTATTGCTCAGATTGGTAAGGCGTTCCGTAACGAGATCGTAGCGCGTCAGTTTATCTTCCGTATGCGTGAGTTCGAGCAGATGGAGATGCAGTTCTTCGTGCAGCCAGGCACAGAGATGGAGTGGTGGAATAAGTGGAAGGAGACTCGTATGGCATGGCACCGTGCTCTTGGCTTCGGTGACCAGAACTACCGTTTCCACGACCATGATAAGCTTGCTCACTATGCAAATGCAGCTACTGATGTTGAGTACAACTTCCCATTCGGCTTTAAGGAGGTTGAGGGTATCCACTCTCGTACAGACTTCGACCTTGGCCGTCATCAGGAGTACTCAGGTAAGAAGATTCAGTACTTCGATCCAGAGCGTGGCGAGAGCTATGTACCTTATGTTGTTGAGACATCAATCGGTGTTGACCGTATGTTCCTACAGATTATGTCTGCAGCATACTGCGAGGAGAAGTTGGAGAATGGCGAGGAGCGCGTAGTGTTGCGCATCCCTGCAGCCCTTGCACCTACAAAGGTTGCCGTTATGCCTCTTGTTAAGAAGGATGGTCTTCCAGAGGTTGCACGCCAGATTATCGACGATTTGAAGTATGACTATAATGTTGTTTACGATGAGAAGGACTCTATCGGTAAGCGTTATCGTCGTCAGGATGCTATCGGTACTCCATTCTGCGTAACTATCGACCACGAGACTTTGACAGACGGCATGGTTACCGTTCGTCACCGCGATACTATGGCTCAGGAGCGTGTTAAGATTGAGGACTTGCGTGCCTTGATCGAGAAGGAGGTATCGTTCCGCGAGTTGTTCAAGAAGATTAAGGAGGCTTAATCCGTGGCACGACTTATAGCCATAGACTACGGCACAAAGCGCACAGGCTTGGCAGTGACCGATCCTCTCGGTATCATTGCCTCGCCTTTGGAGACTGTCGATACTAAGCAGTTGGAGCGTTACCTTGCGGAGTACTTCGCAAAGGAGGAGGTATCGACAATCGTCGTGGGACACCCTCGCCAGATGAATGGTGAGCCCTCGGAGACCATGCGCTTTATACAGCCACTTATGGGACGCCTCAGACATGCCTACCCTGATAAAAAAGTGGTGGCATACGATGAGCGTTTTACCTCGGTCTTGGCACAGCGTACCATACGCGAGAGCGGTATAGGTAAGATGGCGCGCCGTGATAAGTCGCTTGTGGACAAGGTTTCGGCAGCGATAATCCTACAGGACTATATGGCCTCAAATAATGGGCTAATGTAAAACTTGCCTATTACTAATTACTCATTACTAATTACTAATTGTTCAGATGATATATCCAATAGTTATATACGGCTCGCAGATTTTGCGTAACGAGTCTGTGGATATCACCCCTGATTATCCAGAGCTTAAGAAGCTTATCGATGATATGTGGATTACTCTTGCTGAGGCTGAGGGCGTAGGTCTTGCAGCACCTCAGATTGGTAAGAATATCCGTCTCTTTATCGTTGATTGCACACCATGGGGTGAGGATGATCCAACACTTGCAGACTATAAGAGAGTCTTTATCAATCCTGATATATACGAGGAGTCTGAGGAGACTTCACTCTTTGAGGAGGGCTGTCTATCACTCCCAGGTCTACATGAGAATGTGCGCCGCCCTATATCTATCCGCATGCGATACCTCGATGAGAACTTCGTAGAGCACGATGAGGAGTTTACAGGTAAGCCTGCCCGCGTCATCCAGCATGAGTATGACCATATCGAAGGTCTTGTATTTACTGACCACCTTGCACCTATTCGTAAGAACCTTATTAAGAATAAGTTGCAGAAGATGGCGAGGGGTTCGTATAAGGCTTTCTATAAGACAAAGCGCTAATTGACAATTTCTTGTGATAAGCTGCAATCTGCGGCACATCCCAAACTAAAACATCCAGGGCTGTACTATTCTGTACTATCCCTGGATGTTTTAGCTTGTGATGCACCACCTCTCACGACTTCTAACAAGAAATTGGGTTTAGCTCTAAATATACTGAAAACTGTAAGGTAAAAACTGAAAAGTGTGGTGTCTGTGACGCTTATTCATAAAACTTATGCGAAGCATCCCAAACTTTTCACTTCTAAATCAATCCTAATTCAATGCAGGCATTCCAGATGCCGTCTTTGTCGACATCGGTGGTGATGTAGTCGGCACGGGCCTTAAGTTCATCACAGGCGTTACCCATAGCCACCTTATACCAATCGTCTACAAACATAGAGAGGTCGTTGATGCCGTCGCCAAAGACGATAGCATCCTTCGCATCTGCGCCCCAGTGCTCCAATATTTTGCGTACGCCGTAAGCCTTATCTGCTGGCTCAACGAAGATATACTCATCCATCCATCTGCACCACGCAAGGTCGTTGAGGGTGGTAAGTTTCTTCTCATCCTCCTCATAGCAAGCAACATAGACCTTATATATCTTGTCATAGTCGCGCGGGTCTAGCCCCTCGACAATCTCTGTTGCCATATAGATATCGTGCGTAAACTCCTCAAATCTCTCATCTGGTGCTTGGCGTACAACCGAGTTCTTGACCTGCAGTGCCCATGGGATATTATGCTCCTTGCACTCCTCCACAAGTCTCACAACAAGTTCCTTAGGTAGCGACTCTATCCCTATGAGTTCTCCATCTATGGTGATGCCATAGCCGCCGTCACTCACCATATTCTCAAAGCCAAGCTCTTCAAGGTAGCCGCGTGCCATAGCCTCGGAGCGCCCTGTGGCGATAGCTAGTTTATGCCCTGCGGCGCGCAACTTCGCGAGTGCCTCCTTTGTGGAGTCGGGAATATATGCGCCACCATAGCCTCCCGCCTTTAGGGTGCCGTCGATATCAAAGAATATATAGTGTTGTCTCATTGTATAGTTAAAAATTAGAGGTGCAACTCCGAATACCGATGTTGCACCTCTCGAAACTCTATCTATTAGAACTATAAAGTCTTTAGATACTCCGCAACATTCTTCTCGATGCGTGCCTCAACATCCTCAGCCTCTGCACGAACGAACTTCTCGCCTGTAACAGCCTCGTAAAGCTCGATATAACGCTCGGTGATGCCAGCAACAACCTCTGGAGTCATATCAGGTACCTGCTGACCCTCCTGACCCTGGAAGCCATTCTCCATAAGCCACTCGCGTACAAACTCCTTAGATAGCTGCTTCTGCTTTTCGCCCTTAGCAAGGCGCTCCTCGTAGCCCTCCTTATAGAAGTAGCGTGATGAGTCTGGCGTGTGAATCTCATCCATAAGGTAGATAACGCCATTCTTCTTACCGAACTCGTACTTAGTATCAACAAGGATAAGTCCCATCTTCTCGGCAATCTCAGTACCGCGCTGGAAGATAGCGCGTGTGTATGCCTCCAACTGCTCGTACTCCTCGCGTGATACTAGACCCTGTGCGATGATCTCCTCCTTTGAGATATCCTCATCGTGACCCTCGTCAGCCTTAGTTGTTGGGGTGATGATAGGCTCTGGGAATTTCTGGTTCTCAACCATACCATCAGGCATTGCTACGCCGCAGATTGTGCGCTTGCCAGCCTTATACTCTCTCCATGCGTGACCAGAGAGGTAGCCGCGGATAACCATCTCAACCTTATAAGGCTCGCAACGGTGACCTACAGTAACCATAGGATCTGGCACTGCTATCTTCCAGTTAGGAAGGATATCTGTTGTAGCGTCGAGGAACTTAGCTGCAATCTGGTTAAGCACCTGACCCTTGAAAGGAATACCCTTAGGAAGTACTACATCGAAAGCAGAGATACGGTCAGATACGACCATTACAAGATACTCGTCGTTGATGTTATAAACATCGCGTACCTTACCAACATAGTGGCTCTTCTGACCCTCGAACTGGAAATCGTTCTTTACAATAGCGTTCATATATAAGTTTTGTTTAAGTTTTCTAAAGTGCAAATATATACATAAATTTTATAATCGCCTCTTACTTTTGCTTTTTGCGTAGGCGTGTGATACCGTCAATGAAGCATAGTGGGTGCGTAGGTGCGCCTGGTAACCATAGGTCGATATGGTATTTGTCGAAGAATCTGCGGTCTACAGCAGGGCTGTCAGCATATAAGCCTCCCGATACAGCCTCCGAGCCTGCAATAACCAAAATCTTTGGCTCGGCAATAGAGTTATAGCATATATCTAACGCCTCGGCCATATTTGCGCTGATAGGGCCTGTGAGCACAAGACCATCCGAGTGGCGTGGTGAAGCGGTGAAGCCTACACCATAGCGGCCGAAGTCGAAGTTTACATTTCCCGTAGCGTTAAGCTCCATCTCCACAGAACAGTCGCCACCTGCTGAGACCTCACGAAGTTCCAGTGCCTTGCCGAAGTACTTGGCAATCTCTGGTCGGATAACCGTGGTGTCAAACTTTGGCGCGGTCTGTCCCACCTCGACAATCAAATCCTCGCGGCGTGTAGCTGCAAGGCGATGCTCGTTGGTGAACTTGATGTTCTTAGGTGCACACTTCTGGCACTCGCCACAGAAGAGGCACTTACCCATATCAAGGGTAAATGGCTTGGTGGTAATAGCTCCAGTAGGGCATATCTTTGCGGCACGCTCTATACCGCTCTTATCCTCACTGTCGCTAAGTAGTGGAAAGCCACGGAACTCCTCAGTGAGGGTTACGGCGTCCAAATCTGGAATATACTGCGAGCCGTGACTACGAAGTATCTTTATCTTTTGAAATAACATAATTCACTCTATTATAGGTCGTGACCGCAGTACGACAGGTTAAAACTCTTGTTGTTGATAGGGAAGTCAGAGATACCCTCGGTGCGTACCGCAATAGCAAGACCAAGCCAGTTGTGAACACTTGGATCCTTAATCTTATACTTTGCGATATTACCCTCGCTATCAGTAAGTGCTACATGGCAGATCTCGCCGCGCCAGCCCTCGACCAATGAGAAAGATAGTGAGTCGCCCTCCAACTTAGCCTCATAATCAGGTGCTGCAATATTGCCCGATGGCTTATATGTAGAGAGAACCTTCTCGATATAGTCAGCACTCTGAAGTACCTCATCGAGGCGTGTAGCAAGGCGTGACATAACATCACCATCATGTTTAAGTATTGGGTCGTGTGTGATGCCTACAGCGTAGTAACCTGAAGGGTGTGTATGGCGGATATCTCGCTTAACACCACTTGCGCGTGCTGCCTGACCAACACCACCTATGCGCTCCATCTCCTCCTTTGGCACAAGACCGCACTGCTCGAAGCGGGCAAGAAGGGTGTGTGCCTCAAGGATATCGGTGCGTAGCTCATCATAGCGGCGGCGCACATCGGCGATGTTCTTTCGGATAAGCTCCACCTTTGCCTCTGTGAGAGGGTGGTTGCTACCGAATGGGCGTATAAGGCTCTTGCCAAAACGGTTGCCGCACCACGCCTGTGAGGTGTTGATAGTAACGGTACGCAGTGCCTCGCAGACAACCTGATATAGCTGGTAGGCGATATCTGTTCCTAGGGCACCTGTGTCGGCAAGGTGCATGGCGATACGCTCAAGCTCAATAGCTACAAGACGCTCGCGGCGTAGGTCGTCACCAATATCTACATTTGTAAGCTTCTCGATAAGCTCGGCGTAGGCAGTCGTATGACCTACAGCAGTATCACCCGCTACAGACTCAGCAATGAGTGTCTGACGAAGTCTATTCTGGTTGCGCACCATCTCGCCCTCAACGCCACGATGCTGATAACCAAGTGCAATCTCAAGATGAAGCACCTGCTCGCCATCGCATATAAAACGGAAGGCACCTGGCTCGATGATACCAGCGTGGATAGGACCTACATTCACCTCATGGAGCTCTTCGCCCTCGATAGTGTAGAATGGATAACTCTCCATGGTAGACTCCTTGTCGCGGCGGTCGTGTGAAAAGCGTAGCGGCTTAAGCCATGGGTGGTTATCGAATGGTACGCCATACAACTCGTGTATCTCACGCTCGAAAGGGTGGAATTGATGATGTAGGGCTGTGAGTGATGCAAGAGTGCGGGCATAGTAATCGGGTATAAACGATGTAATAAGCACCTCACCACTCTCGTCATCCAAAAGTAGCATATAGAACTTTAGTCCGTTCTCTATCTCGGTAGCAAAGTAGTGACCTACATGGAAGCGTGAGTCCTTCATGCGCTCCTTGAGGTCGTTGTATAGCTCGACATACTCCACAACAGGAATATCGCTAATCTTCACTGCCGAGGATGTGTTGTTAGTTATATAGTATAGTCCCATATTAGCCAATATTTACAATTACATCAATAGCGTTGCGTAGCGCATCTGGCATCCAGATGCCAATAGCTATTGCAACAACAAGAAGCACCGCAGCTGAGTATGATAGACGGCGATTTACCTCCGAGAGGTGTAGCTCATCTTGGTTGTAGTGGTAGCCAAGGCGAAGTGTGCGGCTCCAGATTGAGTAGATCACAACGCACATTAGTATCAACATTGCGATAAGCAACCACCAGCTACCTACAGAGATAATCTCCGAGAAGATCATAACCTCCGAGATGAAGAGTGGTGATGGTGGGAATGCCAACAATACAAGTGTGCCGATGATAAAACCTATAGCACCCACGCGGTTAATGCTCATGTAGTTACCTATGCGGTTGATGCTATAGCTATCGTAGATATGGCGCATGATGCCCACCTGGAAGAACATGGAACTCTTGACAAAGGTGTGGCAGATGACATGAAGCACTGCTGCCCAGAGTGCAACACCGCCGATACCCATACCAATAACCACAATACCCATATTCTCTACTGTAGAGTATGACAAGAAGCGTTTGTAGTTGTTCGTACGGCGTAGGAACATAGCTCCTACAGCCAATGACAAGATACCGATAAGTATCAAGGTGTGTCGTGCCCATACGAATACATCGCTTGTTGCAGCATAGAGGTCATAGATGCGGAAGATAGAGACAAAACCTGCATTAACCAATGCTGTAGAGATAAATGCAGATGCTGGCGCTGGCGCAGCGTAGTTAGCATCAATACCTACGGTGTAGAGTGGGAAGATCTCCATCTTACAGCTATAACCCACAACCATAAGTAAGAAGGCAACCTTCAAATATAGAGGGTTTCCGTTTGCGATAACATCCTTTAGGGCGTTGTAGTCAAGTGCACCATGCTCAGCAACGGTAGAGAGGAGCAGGATGCCGAGGTATGCCATAGCGATACCTGTCGAGCAGACGAATACATACTTCCATGTAGCCTCCAACGACTGCTTAAACTCGCGGTGGTAGATAATACCTGCCGAACAGATTGTCGTAAGCTCCAAGAATACCCAGGTCATAGCCAAGTTATCTGAGTAGTAGACACAGGTGATGGCTACAGCCAACAACATAAGGAGTGTGTAGTATGCCTTGTATGATGTTGTAGATACATTCTCTGCCTTGAGATATGATGCCGAGTGAATGAGTGTAAAGCCCAATACCGCAGTCATAAGTATGTGGAACAATACTGCGAGGGTGTCAGCACGGAAGATGTGGAGCATAACCTCGTCGATATGCCCAAAACCAAGGATTAGAGCTATACCTGCAACCTGCGTGAGGAAGAAACCACCAACGATAAGGTGTGTAGCGCGCTCCGACTTCACGAAGAGAGGTGCTACGGCAAGTAGTAGCGATAGAGCGATAAATATAATCATTTCCATAGCGGTTAGTCTTTAATTGAGGTTAGAGCATCAGTCTCATCGGTGTGTATATCGTTGTCCATACGGCGTAAGAACATGCCGAGGATTACGATAGAGATGAGGATATCGAGCATGATAGCAAGGTTGATAAGCATAGGAAGCTCTACACCTATCGCCATTGAGAAGAGGAACACACCATTCTCAATAACAAGAAAACCTACCAAGTGGGCAAAGATTCGCTTACGCATGACTATAAGGATAAGACCTGATAGTAGGGCGTAGAGCGCCACACCGAAGAATATCATGTCTGTGCGGCTATCTGCCATGTAATATGTTATGGTGCAGCTTGCAATTAGTGCAATGATAGACATAACCAAAGCTCCAAACTGTGACGAAGAGGAGTGTATGCGGTTAATCTTAGTCATGCGTATGACGCGCATCAAGATAGCTGGTATGACAATAGCCTTGAAGATGAGAGTCTCGGCGATGATGAATGACATCTCTACAGGGTGAAACTCATGAAGACGCGCCATGGCAATACCAAAGAGTAGCAATCCCTGAATGGCAAGGATTGTTGTGTGGTTGCGGAAACGGTCGGCTATCGCAAGATAGATAAGCGTCAATACATATAATATAATAAGAGATAGTATCATAGCTTGTTTAGATTTCTATGTTCTGGATAAGTAGGAAACCGGTGAGTAGCACCAAAGCCGACATCGCCACGATTGTGAGGATGAAGGTGATGTTGCGTGAGAGCTTGTTGCGTGCGCGGAACGACTCCAAAATACCGATGGTTAGGCCAGTAGTAAGGATTGCAAGAGGCGCTGCGAACCACCAGTTGAATGAGAATATTGCGGCAACGGCATTTGCTGCAATTACTGCAAATATCGCATTCTTAAGCCAACCGGCGATGTGTATAAGTGCCATATCCACGCCTGAGTAGTCAAGACACATAACCTCGTGTATCATAGTAAGCTCAAGGTGTGTCTTAGGATCATCAACAGGAACGCGGCCGCTCTCGATAATCATAATCACAACAAAGACATATGCAACAAGAAGCATCACAACGGTGATGTTGAGGCTCATCTCCTGTGCTGTTGCGAAGATATCGGCGAATGATGAGTAGCCGCAGAATAGTGCCAATGTTGCCATTGCCATCATAAGCGCTGGCTCGACAAGGGCACCATACAGAGCCTCACGGGCTGCACCCATACCCTCGAAAGAGCTACCTGTATCCATCGCTGCGAGGATGATAGCCACACGCGAAAGGGCCAAGAGGTAGGCAACAAAGATTATATCTCCGTGGAACGAGAACATAGGCTCAAGGTTGGCAACGGGGATAAAGAGGAAGGCGAGGAGCGTAGCACCAAGATATACGGCTGGCGCTATGCGGAATAGGGCTGTAGTTGTGGTTGAGTATACAGAGCCTTTGCGCAACTGAAGATGCACATTATATACATGCTGGAAGAAGCGTATACCCTTGCGTCCTGCACATATTGCTCTGGTGCGGTTGATAACACCCGTAATTGAGAGTGCAACAACAAGCATTACAACAGTATTTAGTAGTTTTACTAACATAGGTAGTCAAGTTTTCGGGTTAGAGAATACCAACAAGTGTCAATACCAATACAAGGACAAAGAATACCAATGCAAAGGTGACATAGTTGTTTACACGGCCTGTGCGTAGACGCATGACATACTCGTTGATGCGGTGCATGAGCTTGACCCATAGCTGTCCAAGTAGTGAGTCAACCTTATCGTTGTGACGAATACGATACTTGTGTGCAAGAGGGAATATCTCGTTCTTATCTACTGCACGACCATCGATAGTATTCTTCATAAGTGGGCGACCGATGCTCTCAAGACCCTCAGAGAATGACTCTCCGGTATACTGCATACGGGTGTTTGTCGCAGTGAAACCGCAACCCCAGGTAGGACCCTGCTCAATCTTACGCTTGCTCTGTAGCTTATGCTTTAGTGCGAACAATAGCAAGATAGCTGCAATAAGCAACCAGCCCGCAGCACTCAATGCACTAAGTGTTGGAGCAAAGTGGTTAACTGCGATGCTCTTATCCGCACCGGTGATAGCCTCAGCAACAATAGCTATAGGGCGTATAGCGTACTGTGGGAAGAGACCAATGATAAGGATAATAGCCGCAGGGATAGCCATGGCGCCGATACGAAGATTATCAACCTCGGTGCTCTCAGCAACATGGTGTGAGCGTGGCGTGCCAAGGAAGACAACGCCATAGAGCTTGGTAAAGGCAAGAACTACAATACCACCAATAAGCGATAGCGCGATGATACCACCAATAGAGTAGAGTACCTCGTGGCCGTCGCTCACGCCATTAAACATGCCGATGTAGATTAGCAACTCAGAGACAAAGCCGTTGAGTGGTGGTAGTGCGCATATAGCCATTGTGGCGAAGAGCATCAAGATGGCTGTAATAGGCATGTGCTTTGCCAAGCCTCCCATCTGATTCATCGCTGTGGTGTGTAGCTTAGAGTAGATATTACCCGCGCTGAGGAAGAGCATTGTTTTGAACAACGAGTGGTTAACCGTATGGAGCAGAGCACCACACATACCACACATGCCGATAAGGTTACTACCTGCAGCATGGCCCACAGCGGCAATACCCAAACCTATGAGTATCACACCGATATTCTCGATACTTGAGTAGGCGAGAAGACGCTTAATATCGTTCTGCATAGCGGCAAGAATAACGCCCCATAGACCTGTGACAATACCGCTGAGTAGAACGATAAGACCTATTGCATAGAGGAGGGCGATGTTGTGGTCGATAGCCTGCATAAGACGCATGATGCCGTAGACACCCGTCTTAATCATCACGCCAGACATGATTGCAGAGACATGTGATGGTGCAGCTGGGTGAGCCTCAGGCAACCATATATGCATAGGGAATAGACCCGCCTTCATGCCAAAGCCAATAAACATTATGATGAAGAGTGGCAGAGGCTTAGCTAATTTGAAGTAGTCCATAATAGCCGCGAAGTTTGCCGAGCCTGTGACATTGTGAACGAGCACAAAACCAATGACAAGGAAGATAAATCCTATGTGCATCATCACAAGGTAGTTAAGCGCCGCACGGCGTGTCTCTTGACGCTCCGCCTCGAAAGGTATGAGGATAAACGAGGCGATGGTCATAAGCTCCCAAGCAAAGAGGAATGAGAAGCCACCGCTTGACATCACCACAAACATCATCGACGCAACAAGAATCACAAGTGCTGTGTAGTGCATCGAGATATGAGCCTCGGCATAGCGCTTAAGATAACCCTCAAGATAGCCACGCGAGTATAGTACTACAGCTACGGAGGCTATTGAGATGATGATAAGGAATAGTGCGGATAGCTTATCTGCCGCGAAGCTCTCCTGACCGAAGAGCTGTGTGGAGAATGAGGCGATGTGTACGCTACCCTCCACAAGAGCTTTGATGGCGAGCGATGTTGCAGCACATGCCAGCGTGGCGATGACGCCCGTAGCAACCCACACCTTCTGTCGTAGAGGCGTGATAAATATTGCTGCGATAACAACGATAGCCGCTAAAAGAATGTAGAACAGCATTATGTTTAAGTATTGAGTTATAGCTTGTTAATGGTTGATGTTATCACCGTGGCAACAACTGCTGCAGTCTCCGTGCGCAGACGCTCCTTGCCCAAGGTGATAGGCTTAAAGCCATTATCGATTGCAAATATAATCTCTTCTTGGGAAAAATCGCCCTCTGGACCGATTAAAATTAGGGTGTTAGCCCCTTTTTTTATCAGCGAGCCGAGATATTTGCGCTCATCGCCAACCTCGCTATTGCAGTGGGCAATAAACTTGTCGCCATCGAAGGGCATAGTGACCACATCCTTGAAGCGTGTCATAGGGTGAAGAGTAGGGTGGAAGGCTTTAAGCGACTGCTTTACGGCAGAGGTTATAACCTTCTCCTCGCGCTCCTGTTTTATCTCCTTACGCTCGCTATGCTCCGAGAGTAGAGGATAGACCTCCGAAATACCCACCTCGGTGGCCTTTTCCAAAAACCACTCAAAGCGGTCAATATTTTTTGTTGGGGCTACAGCCATAACCAAATTATAGCTCAAAGGCTCATAGTTTGGGGTAGTCTCGACGACCTCTACAGTACAGCGTTTTGGATTGTCACTCACCACTTTACAGCGATACATTGTACCCTTGCCGTCGGTGATATGTAGCTCGTCTCCGCACTTCATCCTAAGTACTCGGATGCAATGTTTTGACTCCTCCTCGCCAAGAGTATAGCAAGGAAGTGAAATTTCGGGTGCATAAAATAGTTGCATTGCAATAATTTTGTTTAACTTTGCAAAGTTAATTAAAAAATATTATAGATGAAACGCCTTTTAACATTATCGTCACTATTCTTAGTTATGACTAT
>JAFYRL010000131.1 GCA_017546975.1 Alistipes sp. | reverse complement strand
TGCTCGAGAACAAGGTCATATACACGGCGACCTGTTGCCATAGCCTCCTTAGCGATCTTTGTAGAGTTCTTGTAACCGATGATTGGGTTAAGAGCTGTCACGATACCGAAGCTATCCTGAACATACTTGAGGCACTGCTCCTCGTTAGCCTTGATTCCGTCAACGCAGTTAACGCGAAGAGTATCGAAACCATTCATCATGATCTCTGCAGACTCGAAGCAGCACTGTGCCATTGTAGGCTCCATCGCGTTAAGCTCCATCTGAGCCTCCTGAGCACACATTGCAACACAAGCATCGTTACCGATAACCTTGTAGCAAATCTGATTCATAACCTCAGGAATAACTGGATTTACCTTACCTGGCATAATTGAAGAACCTGGCTGGCGTGCTGGAAGATCAAACTCATGAAGACCGCAACGAGGACCTGAGCCAAGAAGACGAAGGTCGTTACAAATCTTGTTAAGCTTAACAGCTACGCGACGCAAAGCAGATGAGTAACCTACCATGCAAGTAGTATCAGATGTAGCAGCTACAAGATCCTCAGCAAGCTTGATATCCCAACCTGTGATCTGACGAAGTGCAGCGATACACTTATCAGAATACTCAGGCTCAGAGCAGATACCTGTACCGATAGCTGTAGCACCCATGTTTACTGTAAGGAACTCCTCAGCTGCGAACTCAAGGTTCTTCTTCTCCTCGCGAAGAATCTGAGCAAAAGCACCAAAGGTCTGACCAAGAGTCATAGGCACAGCATCCTCAAGCTGTGTACGACCCATCTTCAAGATATTTGCGAACTCCTTAGCCTTCTTTGCAAATGACTCGATAAGAGCGTCATAGTGCTTCATGAAGACCTGGTGTGTAGCATAAAGACCGAGGTGGATACCACAAGGGTAAGCATCGTTTGTAGACTGTGAGCAGTTTACATGGTCGTTAGGAGAGCAGTACTGATACTCACCAGCCTCATGACCCATAATCTGCAATGCACGGTTAGCGATAACCTCGTTAGCATTCATATTTGTTGTAGTACCCGCGCCACCCTGAATCATATCGCAAGGGAACTGATCGTGGTGCTGACCCTCCATAATCTCACGGCAAGCCTGAGCGATAGCCTTATACTGCTCCTCAGTAAGAAGGCCGAGCTGATAGTTAGCCTCAGCAGCACCCAACTTAGTGATTGCAAGGCCGTTGATAAACAAAGGATAATCAGAAAGGTGGAAACGGCTGATTGGGAAGTTCTCAATACCGCGCAATGTCTGCACACCATAGAGGGCCTCTACAGGAACCTCCATTTCACCAATAAGGTCACTCTCAACACGAGTCTTACCAGAATACTTAGTAGCCATAATTTGTTTTAGGTTTAGATTATTTAGTTATTGTTTGTTTCTTTTATCGTGTAAATATTATGCTAAGGTAACCATTATTTCCCAAACTACAAACTATTACCCTATTATTTTCACTTTTTTACGCATTTACACATATTTATATAGGAGTATTTTCGTTTTATCCATTTTTTTCTTACCTTTGTGTGTTATATGTATACCTATGGAGAAGATTGGAATATTCCCTGGGTCCTTTGACCCATTCACACGCGGACACGAGGCGATAGTTAAGGAGGCACTAAACCTCTTTGATAGGGTCGTTATTGCCATAGGATATAATCCTGCTAAGCGCGGTCTTCTACTCATCGAGGCGCGTAAAGAGCTTATAGAGAGAGTATATCAAAATGAGCCACGAGTGGAGGTTACAACCTACACAACGCTAACGGGCGATGAGGCCAAGCGCGTGGGTGCGCAGACCATGATACGCAGCGTTAGAAACAGCGCAGACTTTGAGTATGAGCGCACCTTAGAGCGTGCAAATAAGTATGTATATCCCGAACTTAGCACTATACTACTCTTAGCGCCAGCCGATGTAGAGCATATATCCTCATCGTTGGTAAGAGAGCTTCACGCCTTTGGACACGACACCAAGGGACTACTCCCTGAGGGCATCGCGCTTGAGGAGTATCTAACCCATGAAAAGAGATAACTAAAAACTATATAAACAATATGCAATTTACAGCAGAGATGATCGCTGCACTTCTTAGCGGCGAGATTGTTGGAGATAAGAGCGCTACAGTATCTACTGTATCATCTATTGATGGTGGCAAGGCTGGCTCTTTGGCCTACCTTACCAACCCTAAGTACGAGCAGTATATCTACACCACCGAGGCAAGTATCGTCCTTGTAGATAAGACCTTCGAGCCAAAGGAGGAGGTTAAGACTACACTTATCAAGGTGGAGAATGTCGGTGAGTGCGTGCTCAACCTTCTTGAGATGTACAACGCCGCACGCCCACGCAAGCAGGGTATCTCAAAGCTTGCGTCTATCAGCGAGAAGGCTACAATTGGTGAGAACTGCTACATCGGTGACTTCGTAGTTATCGAGGATGGAGCAAAGATTGGCGATAATGTTCAGCTATATGCTCAGTGCTATATTGGTGATAATGTTACCATTGGCGACGGCACAAAGTTCTACCCTGGCGTTAAGATTTACGAGGGTTGCAAAATTGGTAAAAACTGTATCTTCCATGCTGGCGTAGTAATCGGCGCTGATGGCTTTGGCTTTGCGCCAAAGGCTGACGGCACATTTGCTAAGATTCCACAGCTCGGTAATGTTATCATTGAGGATAATGTTGAGCTTGGAGCAAACACCTGCATCGACCGCGCTAAGACCGACTCTACAATTATCCACTCTGGCGTTAAGCTTGATAACCTCATCCAGATTGGCCACAATGTGGAGGTGGGCGCTAATACCGTGATGTCTGCGCAGGTAGGTATTGCCGGCACAACAAAGGTAGGTTCTAACTGCTTCATCGCAGGTCAGGTAGGCATCGCAGACCATATCACTGTAGGTGACCGTGTGAAGATTGGCTCTAAGTCAGGTATCGACAAGAGCGTAGGTGATGATGAGATACGCTTTGGCTACCCTGCTCTTCCAGGCATACAATATCACCGTTCATTTGCAGTCTTCCGCCAGCTCCCAGATATGGCACAGAAGCTCCGCGAGATTGAGAAGCGCGTAAATAAACTTGAGGAGTAGCATGACAAGCTCCGTGCGCATCATGGGCATAGACCCTGGAACAAACTTCATGGGCTACGGCATTATCGACATCGTTGATGGCAAGCCTAAGGCGGTTGTTATGGGGGAGATAGACCTACATAAAATCGAAGATGCGCACCAGAAGCTACGCTATATCTTTGAGCGTGTGCGTAGCCTTACACTGGAGTACCGACCTACGGAGGTAGCCTTTGAGTCCCCCTTCTTTGGTACGAATGTGCAGTCTATGCTTAAGCTCGGCAGAGCACAAGGTGTGGCTATAGCCGCGGTGCTCAGCGCCACAGAGAGTACGCCCATATCAGAGTACGCCCCAACGCGCATAAAACAGGCTATAACGGGTCGTGGTCAGGCCTCTAAGGAGCAGGTTGCCACGATGATAAACGCCATACTTGATACCGACTATAAGCCTCGCAAGCTCGATGCTACGGACGGCACAGCTGTGGCACTATGCCACTGGTTCACGCAGTCCAACATCCTTACCCAGGCAACAGCAGGCGCTAAGCGCAAGGGCTTGGGAGGTGATAGCAAGGCGCGCAAGGGCAGCTCCTCATGGGAGAGCTTCGTAAAGTCAAACCCCGAACGAGTAAAGAGATAAACAATAACTAAAAACAAAACATTATGAAGAAGATTATTTCAATATTGGCATGCACACTTCTATTCGTGGCTTGCGGTGATAAGAGCATCACCATCAATGGCGACTTCTCACAGCTTGAGAAGGTTGCTCCAGATAGCAAGGTAGAGCTATTCCTTAATGGCTCAGAGGAGGCGTTGGCATCTACAACCCTCGATGCAAATAAGAGCTTCACCGCAGAGATTGCTGTTGACGGTGAGCAGTTTGTTATGTTGGTCATCAATGATAGCCCAATGATGGAGCTTATCACAGAGGGCAAGGATATCACCTTCAACTACAACGCCGAGACACTCACTGTTGACTATGCTGAGGAGTGCCTTAACCAGCGTATGCGCGACATTAAGAACACTATCAGCGAGAAGATGAACGCACTCTACACAGCTGAGGACGAGGCTGAGGCTGATGCTCTATACGCAGAGTTCTGCACATATATCGACAACGCTATCGTTGAGAATAAGGATAACATCACCTCACTTAAGCTTTTGCAGTACTATATGTACTACGGCGAGAACGATGCACGCTTCGTTGAGTTGTTCGAGATGGTAAATAAGAAGTATGCCGAGCAGGAGCTCTATAAGGAGTATAAGAAGCATATCGACAACGCTAAGAACACAACCATCGGTGCTGATCTCGTAGATATCACTCTTCCAGATGCAAACGGCACAATGATTAGCGTGTCGGAGCTTTGCCAGAGCGGCAAGTGGGTATTGGTAGACTTCTGGGCTACATGGTGCGGTCCATGCCGTGGCGAGATTCCACACTTGGTTGACGCATACGCAGAGTTTGCTCCCAAGGGCTTGGAGATCTACGGCGTAAGCTTCGATAGAAAGGGCGACGAGGCAAAGTGGCAGAAGTTTATGGAGGATAATAAGATGACCTGGGTGAATGTTTGGGGCATCGATGAGAAGGGTAAGTGGAGCGCTGGCGAGGCCTACAATGTTAGCTCTATCCCAACAAACTTCCTCTTCTCACCAGAGGGTAAGCTCGTAGCAAAGAACCTCCGCGGTGAGGAGATAAAGGTTATCCTTGCAGAGCATATTAAGTAGTCAAGCAACAACAATACTACACACTACCACGCGGGCAAAAAGGCTCGCGTGGTATTTTTTTGTAAAAGTACCACCTCGCAACTAAAAATTTCCATTTTTTACAATTAACACATTATTTCTTGATTATCAATAGATTAGATAGATATTTAGAAAAAAGCTGAAAATAATTTTCAGCTTTTTTGAAAAATATTTGCAAAAAGATTTGGTGGATTGAAAAAATTGTCATACATTTGCACTCGCAAAAGCAAAGGAATGGCTCCGTAGCTCAACTGAATAGAGTACTTGACTACGGATCAAGCGGTTCCAGGTTTGAATCCTGGCGGAGTCACAAAGCGGTAATCGAAAGGTTACCGCTTCTTTTTTATTCATACCAAACACCACCCCTACCCCATATTGGGGATCACAGTAAAATTCCGGATCACTGTAAATTTCCGGTGGGGTAAGATGCAAAAAAGTTTTATCTTTGCGTTATGGGAAAGCGTAAAGAGAAGATAGAAGATCCATTGAAGTTGTTGTTGCCAGGGGCGATA
>JAFYRL010000130.1 GCA_017546975.1 Alistipes sp. | reverse complement strand
ATCCTTTTTTTGTTAATTACTCGAATGTCGTCAATACATATTGATTGGTTCGAGTAGACTTGGTAGCAGCACCTTGCTGCTCGGGAAGTCTGACCTTCGGTCCTGGAATATAGGGACTATGCTCTAATACATAGCGTATGCGGGAAGCCTGCTGAGGAGTGAAGCGATTGCCTTCGGTATAGGCATAATCCATAATATTGGTAGAGCGATATTCCGCACCAGTCTCACAGTCCTCACGCATCAGCAGCATCTCTTTCTCCTCATCATCAACACGACCTCCAGATGTCATGCAAGCCTGCATGAATATATCGTAAGCCGATTTATTATAGGTAGGTGTGTCGGTACAAAAGTCACTATCGATACAGACATTGCGATCATAGGTCTCTGGATCCTCTGAGAAGGCGTGACGCAGGCCCAAGAAATGCCCCAACTCATGAGCCAAGGTATTCACCACATCAGTCATCGTGTAGTATGCCTCGTGCGAATAGATATACTCATTGTTGATACTCACACACTGCGGCCAAGGTAGTTCACTCCAGTCAGCATCATATTCCAACTCAGTCGTTCCCTCCAAAGCATGCGGCTTTATCACATAAGGAAAATGTGAGATTCCAAGAATGCCGCTATCCTCGAAGGCATAGGTAAAGATATTGATGTAGCGATTGGGATCCCACATATACTGACAATACTTCTTGGGTTCTCTTCCATAACCCATGAAAAAGCTGCTATTGATAGTAACCTCGGAGATCTTATGTCGATCTACGCCTGGCTCCTCGAGCAGATTGCCCTCAGGATCGTGCGTAGCCATCACAAACTCCATACCGAGATCTACACCACAATTGGCATAAAGTCTATTGACCTCCTCGATGAGCGAAGCCAAGTGCCCCTCTACCACATTCTGCTTCTTGTTGCTCTCGCTCTTGTAGAGCACATGAAATACCACAGGTAAGCGATAGCGTGTTGCTGCATCGGGAGTGAGACATTGCTGAGCTAAAGAGATCTGCTGCGACAAAGAGGCATCACTACTACTTAGCGTCAAGGTAGTAGAACGAGTGTACTGCTCATCATTGGCAGAGATCATGACTTGCACTTCTGCATTGCCACTGCCATTGGAGGGCTGCAACTTACACCAAGTTGCAGAAGAAGAGATGGTCCAGTCCACATTACTCTCTACTCTTATCACCATAGTAGTATCAGAGGAAGAAAGTATAAGACTACCAGTACCCTCAATCGCAAGATAAGGCTCCTCATTACGATTGCACGCTACCCCCACAAAGAGGAGCAGCGTGGCAATCAGAAGTTGATATTTTCTATGCATAACCATCAGTCATTGTAAGCGAAGGGAACATCTTCACCAACAGGACACTCAATGATATTGTTGACAAAGCATTTAGACGATGTACCTGCAGCAGCAGTTACCATTACGGCTACCTTGCAATTTTTAATATCAGCAACATCACATTTCTTTGCATCAAACTCATAATAGAAGTCCAACACATCGCCTGCAGAGCAAGATTCCTTGCCACCCAACAATTGTCCATAGATAGGAGACACACAGCTTGCACCACGCAAAATATGCATATGATCGATGACTGCCTCTGCACCTGACTGATATCCTCTGACACCGTCTTCGATGAGCCATGCGTTGATACGATAAATACCATTCTTACCAACCTTTACAGCAGCACGCACACCAATGATAGTGCTATCTACACTAAGTGCTGTAGCGGCAGAGATGCCCACGCGAGCAGCCTCCTTGAGTTCCATGCCTACAGTTGAATTAATTTTCTCGGCATTAATGTCAGGATAATTATTTTGTATTAAGACCTCAGGATTGAGATTAAGCACGCAAGAGGGGAAACCCTTGATATTCATCGCACTCACAGCAGCCTCAGAAGCCGAATTGCTAAACTCATCACCGCTATGTGTAGCCACGATCACAGCCTTATCTGCATTAGAGCCATTCTCGCTAAACAGTTCAAGCGCAGCAATCATGTAGGGACAATAGCCACACCAGGTACCTGTACCTTCAGCCACCAAAACCTTGCGGCTAAATCCTGCAAATCTATCGGGCTGACTATCCTCGGGCACAGACACATAGAGTGCGGGATTGGCAGCCTTGATGGTGACATGCTTTGAGATGCTTCCGTTATAACTTGCAAAGAATGTATACTCTCCAGGCTTCTCTGTAGTAAAGGTATTGCCACTCATAGGCGAATTATTCACATAGAAAGCAGCGTCCTTAGTAATGTCGACATCGCCAATCTTAGCGGTAAGTACCAACTCATCGACACCGTCAGCAACTATAATCTTTGAAGAGACAGACAAGATCAAATCTCCCTCCAGCGCCTTCTCTTGGCATGCAGTGAAGCTGAGTCCACAGATCATCACTGCCAAAGAGAGCAGACAACTAAAAATCTTCTTCATCGTTCTATTATATGTAATTTATAAAAGAAAGGGTGCAATGCCATCTCTCCAGAGAGTAGCATTGCATCCCTAATTAGTTTATTGCACTATCCGCATTACTTGCTAAGACGATCGTTGTACTTCTCCTTAATCTTCTCGACTACGGGAATATAAGTCATCTTTGAGGTCTTAACCTTTACCAACTCAGTGGGCAAGTATGTACGCTTGATGCGGTTGCTCTTAGCCTTCACATTCACAGGAGCCTCGAACTCAACCTTAGCAGCACGTGTAGTAGCAGCGCCACGTGTAAGAACGATATCCTCGCAAGTCTTGGTGAAGAACTCAGGCCAGCCATATCCCATAGAACCAAGAGCGGGATAGAAATACTCACCATCAGCCTCGATACCCTTGATTACGAGAGTGTTCTTGTCCTCAGAAATCTCTACAGGATATGAGCCAGTGTAGTACATGCCCTCATTTGCATAGATAGGATTGTAACCCATCAACAATACATCATAGTAGTTCCAGCCTGCAACAGGGGGGAGATAGGTAACAGTAGCATCACCAAGGAGTACCAACTGGTCACCCTCCTGAACCTGGAAGAACAACTTAGGACCATAAGCGTAGAAGATTTCCTCTACATCGTATGCTACATAGTCTGATGAGCAGTAGAGATCCCAAGGAGTAGCATAGGGGTGGAGAGCGTCGAGACCAAGACCCAAGAGATAGTTCTGACCCTTATACTTGTTCTCATACTTAGCAGCAGCATCCTTATAAAGAGCGAACTGAGCGTCTACCTGTGCCTTAGCATACTCGTCAGCCTGCTCCTCTGTAGCACCATTCTCAAGAGCCTTATTGAAGTGGCTTGCGTATACATCCCAGTATGCATCGATGCTTTCATCGAAGCTTGCAGGAGAGTTGTCGAAGCTATTGCCGAGTGAGATTGTAGTATAGGTAGTATCAACCCATGTAGTATCTACAGTCCACCAGTTCTCAAAGTTCTCGTCTGACATCCAGAGAGTCTCTGTGTGCTTCTGGATAACACGAGCAGTCCACTCATCCTTCAAATCCTCGAAGAGTGATGAATTTACGGGCTCCAAAGCGGGAAGCTCTGCAGAACGAGCTACACCAGTATAGATGGTCATACCCTCTTCCTCATTCATAGCACCGATGATCAATGTAGACTCCATATCCTCCATAGAAGAGATGCAGATTGTGAGACCCTCGTCGCTATTGATAGCCTGGACATCCTCCTCTGAAAGGTCACCACCATACCAAGAGAGCAACTCATCGTAGGTGTAGCCCTGGTTGATCATCTTCTGAACCTCCTTGGTGTAGTTAGCGATGTGCTTAGCACCATATACGTTCTTCTCCGGAGACTTGATGTTAAACCATACCAAGTCAGGAGTTACCTCACCTGCGGGGTTTGTACCCTGAGTGATCTCTACTACTGCTGCGGGGAGAGTAGACTTGGTCAATGTCACGTGCAAAGTATCGAAGCTGAGCACTGAAGCATCCTCGGCATATACACCTACTACGCTGATTACGTATGTAGAGTCAACCTCCAACAAGTTAACGGAATTCTCATCGATTTCGAAGTCCTGTGTACCGCTCTGCATCTCTGTACCGTAGTAATCGAGCAATGTAGAAGCCACGCCCTCCTCAGTTACAAGACCTACAAATTCATTGTACATGTTCAACTCCATGGGAGCCATCACATACTGCACATCCTCATCTGCAGTACAACGTACCTTGATGCGACGCTCGGTCTTACCAAGAAGCTCAATCTGAACCTTGCTGTCAACCATGGTGAGCTCAGCATAGAGGTTCTGACGAGCATAAAGGCCTGTGGGATAGAACTCATCCTCAGTGCGAGCCTCCTCAGAGTAGTCACCTACGCGGGGAGCCACAGCGCTACCAGCACGAGTTGCGGGAGCCAAGGGACCCCAACCGCCACCCCAACCACCTTGGTAGTCAGGATTCTCTACGAAGAGAAGGTTACCCTCTGCGTCACACTCTGCCATCAACAACATATAAGCTGAACCCGGGTGGATGAAGAAGCCACCATCACCCTCGTACAACCAATCCTCCTCGCTATTGATCTCTACAGTCTGAGGACCAGTAAGAGTTCTACCATCGAGCAAGAAAGTTACATCATCAGCCCATCCGTTAGAACGGAAGCTGTTGTACTGCTCTGTGGGAAGGAATGCATACATGTAAGTCATTGAATCGGGAACATTGAAGTGGAACTTAAATCCATCCTTCTTTGTCTCAACCACTGTAATGATACGATCATAAGCGGGTGTGGTGAACACCTTAGACTTCATCACCAACTTACCATCCTGCTTGTACACCAAGAATATAGTGTACTCTGTGTTACCCTCAAGGCTATATACATTAATAGTATTGTAGCCATCAGCAACTGCTACTACACGGCCATCGAGCTCAGCCTGAGCATAGATAACAGTAGCGTCCTTGGTTGACTCTGATACACTACCCTTCTCTACGAGGTAAGCAACAGCCTCAACGTCAGAAGTCTTGATTGTGAATGATGCAGAAGTAGAACGGATTTCCTCTGCAATCTGCTCACTGCCATTTACAGTGATATCCACGATAGGTCCTTCGTCCTCCTTACAGCTGGTGAAACAAGCTGCAATGGCCATCATACCTACCATGAATAGGTTACGATAATTTCTTTTCATAAGTTTAATGTATTAATTGTTTATAAATTGTTGTATTTTACATCCTTTCTAGTTACAGAAACTAAATCGGCGGCAAATTTACACTTTTTTATTATAAAACAAGCATAAATGATTAAAAAAATGAAAAAATGCGATATCGAGTGAACAAAAAGTCGCATATCTTATCAATATATGACCCAAAAGAAGATGAGTTAATCACATAAAATATCAGAGAAAGTACAACATACTTTCCCCTTAATACAAGCAAGCTTGCTGCCATGCCACCCCAAAAATAAACTTTTATCACCTAAGAATAGGGAAAAAGAGGCGCTAATAGGCTATTTGTAGCACTCTTTGTATAGAGCACAAAATTGCATACCTGCATTTGGCGCGTCAGAGACCTGCAATAAAAATATTACGCACCTGCAATAAATTAATCGTACACCTGCAATAAAGCAGTGACATCATCTGAGCAATGCGCGAGCAATGGTAAGGTCAAAAGGCGTGGTAAGTTTGATATTTTCACGATTACCCTCTACGAGATGAATAGTTTCACCCAAAGCCTCAACGACAGAAGCATCATCGGTAAAGGCATCACAATAGGGCTGCTCATATGCACGACGCAGGAGTGCAGCGCGGAAAGTCTGAGGAGTCTGCACCAAACGATAGTCATCGCGACTCACAGTCTCACTACCATCAGCGAGCAAGTGGCGCACAGTCTCTACCACAGGAATTACAGGAACAACCGCACCAAACGATTCTGCATCTCGAAAACAATGACGTATCACCTCGTGAGAGACAAAGGGACGCACACCATCGTGTACTGCCACCAGGGCATCAGGAGCGTCGACCAAAGCTAAGCCATTCTGCACAGAGTGGAAACGTGTAGCGCCACCATCAGCAATCAGATGAGGTACTGAGAAGTTGTATTCTGCGCAAAGCTCTTGCCAATAAGGCTGGTGGTCGCGAGGAAGCACCAGGATAATCTTCAGAGTATTGTCACACGCATTAAATGTATCGAGCGTTCTCATCAGCACAGGGCGTCCCTCAACAGGTATAAACTGTTTGGGCAACTCACCTCCCATGCGGAGGCCTTTTCCTCCGGCTACAATGATCGCATACTTCTGCATAAGATAAGAAAAGAAGGGACTTAATTAAATTGCATTCCTTGTCTCAACTCTGCAGCCTTCTCTGCTCCGCAGAAATGCTCTACAAAAGCAAATCCGAGATCCCATGCTGCGCCAGGGCCACAAGCAGTAAAGATATTGCCATCGCATGTCACCTTGGCTGCTGTATATGTAGCTCCAGCCATTGTCCCCTCAAAACCGGGGTAACAGGTAGCCTGCTTACCCTCGAGAAGTCCCAAACCACCAAGCACAAGAGGAGCAGCACAGATAGCAGAGACGAGTACCCCCTCGGCACACTTCTCTACGAGCAGCTTACCCAACGCTTCATGCGCCTCAAGGTTAGTAGCACCAGGCAGACCACCTGGAAGAAAGAGCAACTCCGCATCGGCATAGTCACACTCGTCAAACATAGCATCTGCCACCACGGGAATACCATGAGCACCATTTACCACCAAGTCTGCAGCAGTTGACACCATGATTACGCGCAAGCCTGCACGGCGCATTACATCCACTGGAGCGAGGGCTTCAATCTCCTCGAAGCCTTCTGCAAGAAACACATACATCGTCTTCATATCTTTGTATATCATCTGTTTTTTTAATTAAAAGAGAGCACCACCTCTAAAGGATAATGATCAGAGATAAACGGAGCGCCATAGTCACCATCAAGCACATGATACTCCAGGCACTCTATCTTACGGCCACGATAGAACACATGATCTATCACGCTATTCCTTTTCATCCGGCCAAAATTATTAAAAGTGCCCTTCTTCTCAGTAACATTAGCTGTAGTGCGGGCTGCAAACATAAACTCGTTCAGTGGTTCGAATATCTCATCCTCGGGCAACACATTGAAATCACCACCAAGGATTACAGTAGCTCTCTCACCCGCAATCTCCTTTATCTTCTCAATGATCAGTTTGATAGACTCTGTCTGCGCTACCCTACCTCTATGATCAAGGTGGGTGTTAAAGTAGTAAAATTTCTTTCGGGTCTCTTTATCACGCAAGCGAACCCAAGTAACAGTACGATGACATGCTGCATCCCAGCCCATAGTCACCTTCTCGGGAGTCTCGCTCAGCCAAAAGGTTCCACTGGCAATCAGGTCAAAGCGCTCCGTATTATAATAGATTGCCATGACCTCACCTGCCATCTTTCCATTATCGCGACCAACACCTACACGCTTATATTGAGGACAGACTTTGTCAATATACTTCAGATGAGCTACCATCGCCTCTTGCAAACCAAAGATGTCGGGTTTATGAGTATTCAGCATATTCTTTGTCGCATGCTGTCGATTCTCCCAGCTATTCTCCCCATCATTAGCAAGTGTGCGAATATTATAAGACACCATCTTTATCTCTATAGGGGTTCGCGCTACTATTACATTGCATACGAACAATGCAAAAAACAAAATCGCAAATATCTTCTTCATCGCCTTTTATATTTAGTTATCTGCAAAAATACAAAATCCATTTGTAAAAGCGACACGAATGATGCAAAAAAGATTTATTTGACCTATTATCACCCGATAAAAGAATAATGCCACTCCTTAAAAGGAATGGCATCACTCTTCATGTATTCGGGGAACAATTAT
>JAFYRL010000129.1 GCA_017546975.1 Alistipes sp. | reverse complement strand
GTATTTCCCATTCGGGGCTTTGATTGAAAGGTCGCAGATGCGCCCTTATCACAAGAAATGATTTTTGATTTTAGAGGAGCAGATTTGTTCTATCGTATAAAGAAAATATCGTGGGATAGTACTCGACGTACAGCCCACGATATTTTATATAGGATAGGACAAAGATGCCCTATACAAATCGGAAATTACTCCTCGAATGAGTGAATAACAACACCCGAACGCAACTTAGGCTCAAACCAAGTTGTCTTTGGAGGCATGATATTGCCAGTGTCAGCGATATCGAAGAGCTGCTGCATTGATACTGGGTACAATGCGAAAGCAACCTTCATCTCACCGCTATCAACACGCTTCTGCAACTCGCCCAAACCACGGATACCACCTACGAAGTCGATACGCTTAGATGTACGAAGGTCAGCGATACCAAGTACGCGATCCAAAACGAGGTTAGAGAGTACAGATACATCCAATACACCGATTGGGTCGTTATCATCGTATGTACCCTCCTTAGCAGTCATTGAGTACCACTCACCGTCGATATACATTGCGAAGTTGTGCAATGCGTTAGGAGTGTAGATCTCAGTGCCCTTCTTCTCAACAACGAATGACTCCTCGATAGCCTTCAAGAAATCCTCCTTAGAAAGACCATTAAGATCCTTAACTACGCGGTTGTAGTCGATAATGCGAAGGTGTGATGCTGGGAAAGTAACAGCTAAGAAGAAGCAGTACTCCTCGTCACCAGTGTGGTTAGCGTTCTTAGAAGCGCACTCCTGACCTACGCGTGCAGCAGCAGCTGTACGGTGGTGACCATCAGCAACATACAATGCAGGGATACCAGCGAAAATCTCAGTGATACGATCGTTCACAGCCTTGTCGCGTATAACCCACATGTGGTGACCGAAGCCATCCTCAGCTACGAAATCGTAGTCTGCCTCGTGCTCCTTAACCCAACCTGAAACGATAGCGTCAATCTCAGCCTCGTCTGGGTAAGCGAAGAATACAGGCTCGATGTTAGCCTTCTGGTTGCGAACATGAATCATACGATCCTCCTCCTTATCAACGCGAGTAAGCTCGTGCTTCTTGATAGCGCCTGATAGGTAGTCCTCATAGTGGCAGCACATAGCGATACCATACTGAGTACGGCCGTTCATAGTCTGAGCGTAGATGTAGTAGTACTCCTCGCCATCCTGAGCCAACCAACCCTTCTCCTTCCAAATGCGGAAGTTCTCCATTGCCTTATCGTAAGCCTCCTGTGAGTGCTCGTCAGCGATAGGATCGAAGTCAATCTCAGGCTTAATGATGTGAAGCAATGAGCGCTCACCAGCCTCAGCCTTAGCCTCTACTGAGTTAAGAACATCGTATGGGCGTGATGCAACCTCAGATGCCAACTCCTTTGGAGGGCGAATACCCTTGAAAGGTTTAATTCTTACCATATTATAAAATAGTTTTAGATCGGTTATTATTATTCTATGAAGGGTGCCGACTTTTGCATCAACACCCTATTAAATCTATCTTTAAGCAGTCTACTACTTGTTAACCTGGAAACGAACATTGCCGTTAACGAAGAAGTCAACGATCTGACGAGCAGCAGCAAGACCAGCGTTTACGTTAGCCTCAGCAGTCTCAGCACCCTGCTTCTTAGGAGTACCGAAGTAACGCTTGCCAAACTTCTCCTTGTATGTCTCAGCTGTCTCAGGAGCAACATCAGTGATGTACTTAAGATCCTCACGCTCCTCCATAGCCTTCATAAGACCCTCCTCGTTGATAACCTCCTTACGAGCAGTGTTTACGAT
>JAFYRL010000128.1 GCA_017546975.1 Alistipes sp. | reverse complement strand
TCATGCTTAGGGATAGGCCATACGAAGAATACATTGTCTGCCTCAATCTTTAGCGATGAGCCATTCTCCAACGACTGCTCCTGAGCCTTGCGCTCGAAGCCCTTGCCCCAGCGCTTAAGATCCATAAGGCGGAAGCCCTCCATATACAACTCCTTAACACGCTCCTCTTCGATAATCTTCATCGCTGCATCCTTAGTAGGCATCGCAACATCGCTACCATATGATGCGTATCGTGCTGCACGTAGAGTGGCGATATCCTTACCCGCAAGCGTGTACTTATCCTTCATAGCATAGGCCTCAGCACGAATAAGATACTGCTCAGCAAGACGCAGTGGCTTAGGCATTGTAGTATGCAATATATTGCTGCTATAGAATTCCAAATTACCAAAATACTTAACAAGAAGTGGCCACTGCAAACCGTGGTCATAGCCTGTCTGATAGGTATAGAAGTAGTTATCATATCTATAGTCTGTAGCCTCGTATAGTCCAAGCACCCACTCGGCAGGCACATAGTCAGGCTTCATACTGCGATAGTCGTAGTTTAAGAATGGCTGACCCAAAGCGCCACCGTATGAGTTAATCGTATATCCCACCTTCCAGATAATCTCTGGGCCGAGGTCGTAGAGCCACATAGCCGAGAAGTAACTTCCATTTGAGTCATAGGCAACGTTTGCTGGCGCAAGGGCATAATATCCACTATCAATAACCTTTGTTGCATACTCAACAGCTGTATCGTACTCCTTCATATATAACGCTACGCGCGCGCGAAGGGCGTATGCGGTGTACTCATTGAAATATGTGGAGTTGGCAATAGCGCCCGAAAAATTCTTCTCGTCTATATCCATCAACTCTGCAGCCTTATCGAGGTCATCAATAACCCTCTCGTATGACTTCTCGAGTGATGCACGCTCCATAGGCTCGTCGGTATTGTACTTCGTAACAATCACAACACCCGGATCTGTAGAGGCAGTATCCTTATTATAGTCCTTACAATAAAGCTTAATAAGTTCGGAGTATGCCAAGGCGCGAGCGAAGTATGCCTCGCCACACACCTGATTGAAATACTCAAACTCCTTGTCGGTAAGAAGCGTCTGCTCCACACGCGGTGCATACTGCAACATAAAGTTGGCGTTGGCAATAACTGTATACAACGATGCGTACACTGCCGTAATCTCAGAGTTTGTAGCCAAGATATCCCAGCGCCAGATATTACCATAAATATTGGTATAGCCATTTACAGCATATGCCAAGTCGCACTGCAAATCTGGGAGCAGGGTCAAATAGCCACTATACAAGGCACCACTAAGGAAACTCTCATAGAGACCTATAGCTGCCTGATCCAACTCCTCAAGGGTATTGATAGCCTTATCGGCAGGAATAGCATAGTCGGGGTACTTATCCAAGCATGATGTGGTGCTGATGCCGACTGCTACGAGCATCACTACCGAGATAAATGCGTGATATATCTTATTCATAATCATAGACATACGATGTTTAGAAGTTCAAATCAACACCCATAGAGTACTGGCGCGACATAGGGTACTGCGCCTTATATACGTTGCTCGACGACTCAGGGTCAAGACCCGTAAACGGTGTTAGGGTAAAGAGGTTCTGAGCCTGAACATAGAGGCGTACGCCACTAAAGACTTTAACCTTTCTAAGCGCACTGCGTGGCACCGAGTAGCTAAGCATCAAGTTCTTAAGGCGCAAGAACGAGGCATTCTCCAAGAATCGAGAGTCCATCTGTGGAGTTACACCATAGCGAGGGATACTCTTCTTATCGCCAGGCTTCATCCAACGGTCGGTAAGCAGTTTGCGCGACTGGTTATATGCCGAGTAGAGGCCATTACTCTCCTCGAAGAAGCGGTCGTTGTTAAACATCCAGCGATCCGCCACCCAGCTAAACTGCGACGATAGAGTAAAGCCCTTCCAAGTAATCGAGGTACCGAAACCTCCCTGCCAAGGGGCGATATAGCTCTTGCCAATCATCTTCTTATCGCTCTCGCGGTACTCCGTAGTGATATTTCCATCTGCATCCAACCACCAAGCATCACCATTTGCAGGGTTAACACCCGCATAGCGGTTTACGAAGAACTCGCCTACTGAGTGACCCTTAACAAGTTTTGTATTTGT
>JAFYRL010000127.1 GCA_017546975.1 Alistipes sp. | reverse complement strand
GCGTGAGCTACGAAAGTATATTAACTACTACAATAACGACCGTATTAAACTAAAATTAAACGGAAAGAGTCCGGTGCAATACCGAACTCTTTACCAATAAATCTATTTAATAATCCGTCCAATCTTTTGGGGTCAGATCAAAGCGTATTTCCCATTCGCCAGTTTGACTAAAGAGTCTAAAATGACCCCTTATCACAAGAAATTAAATCTCCTCACCGAATAGTGTTGCCGATGAGCATCCTGTAATTCGCACCTTGACATAATCACCAATCTGGTGTGTTCCCCTATCGAAAACGACCATCTTATTCTGTGATGTACGGCCTGAGAGCTGTGCATCGCTGCGCTTTGAGGTGCACTCAACGAGGATTTCAAACTCCTTGCCTATATCTCGCTTATTGCTCTCCTCCGAGAGGCGGTTCTGAAGCTCAATAATCTCTGTTAGGCGGCGTGTCTTAACATCCTCAGGGATGTCATCGCCAAGGTTACGCTGTGCAAATGTACCTGGACGCTCAGAGTACTTGAACATATACGCAAAGTCATAACCCACCTCCTGCATAAGTGAGAGTGTTGCCTCATGCTCCTCCTCAGTCTCGTGAGCAAAGCCCGCGATAAGGTCGGTGGTGATAGCACAATCAGGCATATAACGGCGAATAGCCTCAACACGCTCCAAGTACCACTCGCGTGTATACTTACGATTCATACGCTTAAGCATCTCTGTAGAGCCCGACTGCGCTGGGAGGTGTATAGCTTTACAAATATTTGGCATCGACGCCATAGTCTCAAGAAGCTTATCGCTGATATCCTTAGGATGCGATGTTGCGAAGCGCACACGAAGAAGTGGAGATATCTCTGCCACGCGCTTCAGAAGCTCTGGGAAGTCAACCTCGCCTGTACGGTAAGAGTTTACATTCTGACCGAGAAGCGTAACCTCACGGTAGCCATTCTCAAAGAGTGTACGAGCCTCAGCGATAATAGTCTCAGCATCGCGGCTACGCTCGACACCTCGGGTATAAGGCACCACGCAGTATGAGCAGTAGTTATTACAGCCACGCATAATAGCGATAAAGGCGCTCACACCATTTCTGTCAAGACGCACAGGGGCAATCTCAGCATAGGTCTCCTCCTTCGATAGCTCAACATTAACGCCCGTAGCGCCACCATCTACCTCACGCACAAGGCGAGGCAAGTCGCGGTATGAGTCTGGTCCAGCCACAATATCTACACCTGTACCACCCTTTGTGAGATCCTCCTTAAGACGCTCAGCCATACAGCCAATGACACCGACGATGAGTGAAGGCTTCTTCTTACGCATGTGGCGCATCTCGCTGAGGCGACCCCATATACGCTGCTCTGCATTATCACGAATAGAGCAAGTGTTAATCAACACGATATCTGCCTCCTCAAGGCTCTCAGTGTAACGAAAGCCCTCATCCTGCATAATCGATACAACAATCTCCGAGTCACCAACATTCATCTGGCAACCGTATGTTTCGATATATAACTTGCGACCACTACCTGTAAGCGGGCGTAGATTATTGATATTTATATTCATACTCTTTGCTTAAATAAGGGGCTATCCTATTTACTTCGGACTGCCCCTAATTATTACTTTATTATTTTGAAACTGCTCGTAGTGTGAAAAAAGCGGAGTTTACTTTGGGTAAATGAGCATTTTTCAGACAAGGCAGACGCCAAAAGAGTCACTTAAAACAATTTTATTCTGTAGGCATACCATTCTCCTCAGGAAATGGCTTAAAGCCCTGACCAAAGGTATCGTAAGCATCTGTTACAACCACGAATGCCTTAGGATCAAACTCCTTAATCTTGTGCTGTACATTGCGTACCTCCTTACGGTTTACAACGAGGAAGATCATCTCCTTATCATGGTCAGTGTACATACCCTTAGCCTTAAGATAGGTACCGCCACGGTTAAGGTCATTAAGGATATATTCGCGCATCTTTGCTGAGTGCTCTTCACAGATGATATATAGGAGCTTATCGCGTGAAGCACCATCGATGGTATAGCCCAAAACCTTAGCATTCACAAAGATGCAAATTGCAGAGTAGAGTGAGAGCATAACACCCTGACCTGGGCCTTCAATACCTACGCCAAATCCGATAACCACAAGACCACTAAGCACGATGATAGCATCTGAAAGAAGCACACCATTTGCGAACTTCATCTTAGCGAACTTATGGAGTAGCATACCTGTGATATCTGTACCACCTGTTGCAGCGTTGTTGCGAATAACGATACCTACACCAATACCACTGAATACGCCACCGATGATTGCTGCAAGCATAAGATGTGACGAAAGGTCAATCTGACCACCGAGCAAAAGCGATGGATCGAGAGCCTCAATAGCCTCCTTATTAGGGTATACCAAGTAGTCGAGCAGGTTCATGATACCTGGTGTAAGGAATGATGCGAAGATTGTTCTACCACCAAAAGTACCACCAAATAGGATAAGTGCTGTACAGATAAGTGGCACATCAAACATATATCCAAATGTTCCCACCTGAATTGATGGGAAGAGGTTATGTAGCACCAACGCCAAGCCATAGATACCTCCTGGCACCAAATTGTATGGGTTAATAAATACGACGAAAGCAATCGCTACAAGAAGACATCCAAGAACGATTTGAGCGATTGATAACCACCAGCGCCAATCAGTTACCGACTCCTTTACAGAGGCAGACATATTAGCAAAATTCAATTTTGATTTCATAAATATGCGTTTATGTGTTTTCTAAAAACAAAATTAGACATTTTTTTTAGAACTACAATAGCTCAAAGTACTTTTTTGCTTCTCACTGTCACTTTTCGCAAATTCATTCAGTGACGAAAATGGAGTGAAAAATTTTGTATTTCGGTTATTTTCACTATCTTTGTAATATGAGCACTGTACTCATACGGACACAAACTATTGAAGATTAACAATTTAACTATTTATGGAAGGTTGGACTTTAACAACATGGTTAGCTGTTACAGGCATTATGGTAGCGGCATACCTCCTTGGCTCTATTCCGAGCGCAGTATGGATTGGTAAGAAATATTATGGCATAGATATTCGTGAGCACGGTTCAAAGAATGCAGGAACAACAAATATGCTCCGTGTACTTGGTAAAAAAGCAGCTTTACCAGTGTTCATAATAGACTATCTCAAGGGCTTCTGCGCCGTAATTCTCACATCGTTTATGCGCTACGACGATGCGGTTTCTGACTCATGCATTATAAACCTACGCATCATCGCAACAGCATTTGTAGTGCTTGGTCACATCTTCCCAATCTTTGCAGGCTTCAAGGGTGGCAAGGGTGTTGCAACACTCCTCGGTGCTGGCACAGGCATCTACGCTCCTGTCCTAATACTCAGTTTTGCTGTATGGTGCATCGTCTTTGCTATCTGGCACTATGTATCACTTGCATCTATGATTGCGGGATGTAGCTACCCAATCTTTGTGATTATATTCTCTACGATGACCTACAACGATAATGCGCCATTTGGCAGCGTACCATTTATCGTCTTCTCGTGGGTTGTTGCCGTGCTACTTATTTGGACACACCGCAAGAATATCAGCCGCCTAAAGGATGGCACAGAGTCGAAGATATACCTTTGGGGAGGCCCAAATGATGATACTAAAGTTAATAAGGACTAAAAATTGAGTACTATGAGACGACTACTTCTAACAATCGCTGCGGTACTACTTTCATCATCGCTATTTGCTTATAATAAGCACTTTGAAGAGCTATTCAAAGATGGAACTTTGCGCATCGACTACACCTTTATGGGCAATGCTTTCGAGCAGCATGTTGCGCTCCGCGAGATGTCATATACGGATAATTGGTATGGTCGTCGCATCAACCTTAACAATGTGCCATTGAAGGGTAATGGCGACCTCACACTCACCGATAGCGTTTCGGGCGAGGTTATCTACAAAACATCGTTCTCGTCACTATTCCAGGAGTGGATTACTACACCTGAGGCGCTGGAGATAAGCAAGAGCTTCGAGTTTACCCTCCTTGTGCCTATGCCACTAAAGCAGAGCGTTGCGACACTTGTTTTGCGCGATAACACAGGCAAGGAGAGTAGCCATAGTTTCACCATCGACCCTACCGATGTGCTTATCCGTGACCGCTCAAAGCAGGAGCCTCTACCTTATAAGTATATACATAAGGGTGGCGACTCTAAGGAGTGTATCGATGTTGTGATTCTTGCTGAGGGCTACACAGCCGACCAGATGGATATCTTTATGAATGATGCTATCGCCACTAAGAAGGAGATACTTGGCTACCAGCCATTTATCAGCTACACTGAGAATTTCAACTTTATCGTTGTTATGTCGCCATCAGTAGATAGCAATGTCAGCGTACCTCAGGCACGCGACTGGCGCGACACTGCTGTAAGTTCAAACTTTATGACCTTCTACATGGCGCGTTACCTCACATCAAGCAATGTCTATGACATGTACGATCTTGTCACTAATATCCCATGCGAGCACTTTATAATACTCGCAAATACAAGCACTTATGGTGGTGGCGGCATCTACAATTCATACACCCTCACCACAGCACACCACCCTGATTTCGGTCCTGTTGTTGTGCATGAGTTTGGCCATTCGTTTGCGGGCCTTGGTGACGAGTACTTCTACGATAACGATGACGATAACGACAATATGCACTCGCTTAAGCATGAGCCATGGGAGCCAAATATCACCACCTTGGTAGATTTCGACTCTAAGTGGGCAGATATGCTTCCTTACGGCATCGAGGTACCAACTACCGTGACTCCAGAGCGTACAGCCAACTACACCGTAGGTCTCTATGAGGGTGGCGGCTATCTCTCTAAGGGCATCTACCGCCCTGCGGATGTCTGCCGTATGCGCAATAACACTGCCGAGCGCTTCTGCCCTGTCTGTGAGCGCGCAATTGAGAAGGTTATTTTGCACCAGTCTCGATAATTGCAAATAAGGGAGGTCCTATAAATTAGGTCGAAGCGATTTTGAAGATTATTTCGGATAGATTATTTATCTCTTCTGAGAGCGCAATGCGAGCATTGTAACCGAGGAAAGATGAAGAAGATACCGAAAGAAATTCAAAAGCGACCGAAATATAAATCCCCCCAATACAACTAAAGACTAAATATAATTTACTAATTTATAGAACATCCCATAAATCTTATATAGAGTCTGTCTAACAAATTTTGTTGACAGGCTCTTTTTTTGTGACCAAAGGATATAACCTGCATCACAGACACCATACTTTTCAGTTTTTACTTTTCAGTTTTCAGTTTATAAAGGATCTGCCTTTTACTATTTGGCTCCATTGTTGCATCATCCTGGTCATAACAATCTAAAAAATTAACTGATTATGACAATGACAACGATTGCGGCATCGCTGATTACGATTGCAAAGCTACCTTACGCCTATGATGCGTTAGAGCCATATATCTCTGCAGAGACGCTACATTTCCACCACGATATGCACTATGCGGGCTATGTAACGAAGCTCGATGAGCTTATCGAGGGAACACGATATGAGACTATGGAGCTATCCGAAATTGTTACAAGCAGCGACGGAGCTATATTTAACAACGCCGCGCAGGCATGGAACCATCAATTCTATTTCGATAGCCTTGCACCACGACCCAAGCATCACCCTACGGGCGAACTACGCCGCGCCATAGATGAGGAGTACGGTTCGTTTGATGAGCTCAAGAATCGCATGACAAACATGGCTGCAACGCTATTTGGCTCGGGATGGGTATGGTTAGCCACGGACAAGGACGGCAAGCTCTATATCCTCTCTAAGAGCAATGCAGGAACACCTCTCACTGAAGGGCTCATACCGCTACTATGCATAGATGTGTGGGAGCACGCCTACTACATCGACTACCGCAACGCACGCAGAGATGCCGTTGAGAAGTTCTGGCATGTGGTCAACTGGTCGGTTATCGAGGCGAGATACGATACAGTCGTTATTTGAAACTAAAAGGAGCGCAAGAGCTATTTTATTGCCAGAAGGGGTCAAATTTGTTCTATCGTAATAAAAAATATCGTGGGATAGTACTCATAAGTACAGCCCACGATATTTTATTTAGGATAGGAGGAAGATGTGTTCCTTATCACACTCAAATTAGAATGGGTAACCAATCGCAAAATTAAATGCAGTATTATTCCAATTAAAAGTCTTTATCCAGCGGTTACCCTCGGGTCTGCCTGGGTTATGGAGCTGCATACCAAGGTCGACACGAAGAATAACGGCTTGTATATCTACACGGATACCGAAGCCAGTATTTAGACCAAGCTGTTTGTAGAAGCTATTGAAATGGAATACCTCCTCTGGGTTACTATCGTTGGTATCACGAAGATACCACACATTACCAACATCAAAGAATACTGCGCCGTTGAATATCAACCACATAGGAAAACGATACTCGATATTCGCCTCAAGACGCATATCACCCACTTGTGATGGATATGTAACATCGCTAACTGTAGGCTTATTACCTGGGCCAAGTGTTCGAGGTACCCATCCGCGCATGGAGTTAGCACCACCACAATAGAACATACGGTCAAAAGGTATAGAGCGACCCATAGAGTTACCATAAGTGACACCTATACCGCTAAAGAAACGGCTTGCAATGGCCATTTTGCCACCCAAGTCAAACCTATGGCTTATGCTCGCCTCACCACGCACATACTGAGCATAGCGTACACCCAATATCGTATGGTATTCACCCTCGGCAAGAGTGCCATTGACCAACGAACTTATGCCCTGCAGTGCATTACCTACAGTCTCGAGGTTCGTACGGATGATTGTTACATTCTGGTCGAAATCGGAGCGCTGTGTATTATAGATCCACGAAAATGACAAACCGGCATTTAGCTGAGACTCAAACGAAGACTTCAAATATTGGTTGTCCATATCGTTTAGGAAGGTCTCATCTATGTTCTGCACACTGATCCAGTTGATATCAATAGGTCTGAATACAACTGATGAGCGCGTACCATACTGCCAGCTATATGCCCAACGGGCAGTGGAGATATTACGGCTATAGTATGGTCTATTTTGGTAGTCAAATGCGAACTCAAGAAGTGTTCGTGGTCGCGCGACATTGAGGCTCGGAGCTATGGTAAATGGCAATAGGAAGCGTGGGAACGAGAGTCCTGCAGTAATACCAATCTCCTTAGCTATGCGGTTCTCGACATTGCGTGCGCGCATAAACTCAAATCCAAAGCGTGTGGATAGATCAAAGGACTCTGCACCACGAAAGACATTTCTATTAGAGTAACCGAGGGTAAAGCTCACACCATGGAATGTTGATGTTGACGATCCCTCAACCTCAACCTTAATACTCTGCTTTAGGTTAGGTATGGCATATATATTACAATCGAGATACTTCTCACGAATAGCATCTGTGCTCTCGGTAGGATAACTATCAGATGGATTAACAATATTAAACGAAATCTTCGTATTACGGAAGAAACCCAAAGATACCAGCTCCTTCTGCGTGTAAAGCACCTGCGAGGCGTTATAAAGCTGATTAGGGTTGAGCGATATGTTTCTCCTGAGCACTATACCTCGCAACTGTGACGGAGCATTCACATCACGGATGATGCGCAAGCCACCGAAATCTGTGGTGTCCATAAGTGCATTAACCGCAAAGCCTGATGTTGAGCGCGCCATAGGGTCATAGGTAGGATAGACATTAACGCTCCTAAGACGATAGATAGCATGATCCTCCCATATAGGCTGATTATCAGCATCGTATCCCTCAAGAATAGGGTCAACAACCATCATTACCGAAGCATTCAAACCTCGACCTATAGTATCCACCTCATAGGTAATGCTGTTTGCTGTGAAGTCATAGTAACCCTCATCGTTAAGCAACGAGGCTATGCGGTTACGCTCCTTCTCAAGCACCGACTCATCCAAAATTTCACCTGGCACAAGCAACGAAGCGTTCGCCCCTGCGAGTATAGGCTCACGCAACGACTTATCCCTGAAATAGTAGCTAATAGAGTCTATACGCGTTGCAGGACCTTGCTCAATTAAATATCTCACCTTCACGCGATTACGGCGCAAAATAGAGGTATCAATCTCACACTTCACGCTCGATGAGAAGTAACCTCTGGTGTGGAGGTAAGTCTGTAAGTTCTTTACCGAGCGCTCCGTAAGTGCAGCATCTATCAACACTGGAGCTTCGCCCTTTTTCATTGCAAAGTTACGCAGACGCTCCGATTTAGTCTTATAGGCATTCTGATATATCCAAACATTGAAGTAGAAGCCCAATACCTGCTTATTAGGCAACTGACGCACATAGCGCTCCTTTTCGATAGTTACGCGCTCGCGGCGAGGAACGCTCTTATCCGCCTCTATCTTAACATCCGAGAGTAGATACTCGTCATCCGATAGGCCGCGTGTGACGCTACACGAGACGGTGCACAGCGCCACAACTGCAAACACTAAATATCTGAATAACAACCTCTTCATAAATACTATCTACGCTCAAAACTAAACTCTCCGCACTCATATCGGGCCACGCCACGCCACTCAAACGAGGCATTACCCTCCAAGCGAGTGACTATCTCTTTGCCAAGGCGCGTAGTGCAGAATACTCTGCCACCACGATTTCTCACCTCTATGCGCTCACCAGCGACCACCCTGCCGCGCAATGCTACCGCCGTGGCCGATGCAGTCATCGCTGTGCCACACGAGAGTGTTAAACCCGCGCCACGCTCGTATGTAGCAACAAATATCTCCTTCTCGGAGCGGCACTCATAGAACGATACATTCACACCGTTGGGGAAGAGCTCCTTCAACTCAAGGACACGCTCACCAAGACGGGTTAGATGCTCCAACGATATCTCTTCAACCTCAGCAACGATATGAGGGTTTCCCAAATTTAGTGCCGTAAACTCCAGGTCAGCATCTAACGCCTCAATCCTCTTAGCCACAAACTCCTCACCCTCAGCATAGAAGGCAAAGTCCTTGGACCATAGGCGTATAGGAATATCCACGCTAAACGCAGGCTCTCCGTCTATGTGCTCGACCTCGCCAATTGCGTAATCACGACCTCCAGAGCGCAGTACGCCACGCGTATCATAACCTTGCTCCGCAGCCAGGCGTGCCACGCAGCGTATGCCGTTTCCGCACATCTCGGCGTATGTGCCATCGGGGTTGAGCATATCCATACCATACACCCCATCATCATGGCGCACAAGAAGCAACAAGCCGTCACTACCTATGCCCGATGTACGACAACACGCCTTGCGCGCAAAGTCGCACCACTCAGCCTTGCTGACATCTGCATATTTTGTTGCATCAATAAGTATAAAATCGTTACCCGAACCGTGGCACTTAATAAACTCCATCTCTTATATCGTTATATTCCTCCAAAGTTACGAATAATTTTCACTTTCGCAAAATCTATGTTGGATGTTTTTAGTAATTAGTCATGGTTGGTAAGTTATTATGGGGGAACTGGGTATTATGGGTATTCTGGGGACTATAAACTTAAATCACAGCATTCCCATTTTACCCAGTCTCCACAGAGTCCCCACAGCTTTAGCTGTCGCTCCGCAGGAGCGAAACTAAAAAAAGAGCCATCCCGCAGCAACCTTCGGGATAGCACGACCCAATTTCTTGTCAGAAGGGGTTAGATTTGTTCTATCGCAAAAGAAGAGGCTCTGGGATAGTAGTTTGACCTACAGCCCAGAGCCTCTTACTTTTTGGGATGGGACGAAGATATGCCCCTTATCACAAGAAATTAGAACTCATACCCCACAATATCATCAGCGTAGTAATTCCAACCATAAGCACTCTTATACGCCTCTACCGACTCCACAGGAACATATATCTTACGACCTGAGGCGCTGTCATTGAAAACATTACTATCACCATTAGTTGCAGGTGTTGTACCCTTGCAGTATACGCTCTTTAGTTTATCACAGCAATTAAAAGCACCGCTTCCAATATATGTTACACTCTCTGGAATAGTTATTGTTTCAATACCAGAATGTAAACCATAGAATG
>JAFYRL010000126.1 GCA_017546975.1 Alistipes sp. | reverse complement strand
GACAAAACTTCGTAATGTCTCTACTTTGCTACGGCTCGGCAAAACAAGTAAACTTGCTATGCTCTCGCCTTAATCGCAAAGTTCAGTTTTCACCTTTCAGTTTTCACTTTGAAGATTAAAGTCTCGCTTTAATCTTCTTTGACTCCTCCTCGTAGCCTGGCTTGTCGAGCAAGGCAAACATATTCTTCTTGTATGCCTCAACGCCTGGCTGGTCGAATGGGTTTACACCAAGGATATAACCGCTGATGCCACAACCCTTCTCGAAGAAGTAGAGCAACTGGCCGATAGTGCGCTCGTCGATGCGCTCAATCTCGATAGTGAGGTTTGGCACGCCACCATCCAAGTGTGCGAGGCGTACACCAAGCTCCGCCATCTTGTTAATCTCCGAAAGGCGCTTGCCTGTAAGGAAGTTAAGACCGTCAAGGTTAGCCTCGTCAGCCTCCACCTTAACCTCATGCTTAGAGTTCTTAACCGAGATAATAGTCTCAAACAAGGTGCGCTCACCCTCCTGGATATACTGACCCATAGAGTGTAAGTCTGCTGTGAGGGTTACGCTTGCAGGGAAGATACCCTTCAACTCCTTGCCCTCAGACTCGCCATAAAGCTGCTTCCACCACTCAGCGATATACTGCAACTTAGGCTCGTATGAACCCAAAATCTCAATCTTCTTACCAGCCTTGTACAACTCGTTACGCACGATAGCGTACTGCGCTGCTGGGTTCTCCTCGATAGGTGTTTCAACACCTGTAAGGCGCTCCATATCGCGTGCACCCTCAACAAATGCATCAACATCAACACCCGCAACAGCCAATGGCAACAAGCCTACAGGAGAGAGAACTGAGTAACGACCACCAACATTATCCTCAATAACGAATGTAGGGTAGCCCTCCTGTGTTGCAAGGGTCTTAAGTGCGCCACGCGCCTTATCTGTGATAGCCACGATGCGCTCTGCAGCCTCCTCCTTGCCATAGCGACGCTCAATCTCTGCCTTGATAAGACGGAAGGCGATAGCTGGCTCAGTTGTTGTGCCAGACTTAGATATTACGATAGCAGCGATAGAGTACTCCTTGACTGCCTCCATAAGCTCGTAGGTGTAGTCCTCAGAGATATTCTCGCCCGCAAAGACAACAGTAGGGTTATCATGGTGCTTCTTAAGGCTCTCGAATGAGTTAGACATAGCCTCCAACACAGCCTTAGCACCGAGGTATGAACCACCGATACCGATACATATAACAACCTCTGCGCGCTTGCGTAGGTTGCTTGCCACAGCCTTAATCTCCTCCAAGTCGGCATCTGTAATAGATGATGGAAGGTTTACCCAACCCAAGAAGTCATTACCTGCGCCCTCACCAGAGTGAAGAAGTGCGTTGGCACGAGCAGCCTCTGCCTGCATCGCCTCAGTGATAACTACGCCACTATGCTTTGCCTCAAAATTTATAAGTTTCATTTTATATTCCGTTTAATTTATTAGTGAAGTATCTGTGTGAGAGCCTGCATTGCCTCGCGCGGTGAAGCACGATTGTAGAGCACCTCCCAAACCATATCTGCAATAGGCATATCAATATTTCGACGCATAGAGCTGCGACGAATACACTCAGCACCATAGTAACCCTCAGCAATCATAGTCATCTCGTTGAGCGCACTCTTAACCGTACATCCCTTACCCAAAAGTGTGCCAAGACGGCGGTTACGGCTAAGTGGTGAGTAGCATGTTACAAGCAAGTCACCCATATATGCTGCTGAGTTGATGTTTCTATTCTCCATAGGCACCGCCTCATCAATAAATCGCTTCATCTCGCATGCGCAGCATGAGATAAGCACCGATAGGAAGTTATCTCCATAGCGGAGACCTACGGCAATACCCACAGCCAAGGCATAGACATTCTTCATGATAGCTGCAACCTCGACACCCAAGACATCGTTCGAGATGCTGCAACGGAAGAACTCATTGGCCAAGACATTGCGTACACACTCCGCAGTATTGTTATCCTCGGCAGCAATGGTGAGGTATGAGAGCTGGCACTGTCCGACCTCCTCGGCATGTGATGGTCCTGTGACCACCGCAAGGTTCTGCATAGGTATATCGTAGAAACGATTCATGTGCTCAACAATGGTGAGGTAGTCACCAGGGATGATACCCTTCACTGCCGACACCACAATCTTCTCCTCGAGACTTACGGTTAGTGGCTCAAGGAACTTCTTAAGGAATGCCGATGGCATTGCCAAGAATACTATATCCGCCTCGCGTACAACCTCGTTGATATCTGCCGAAGGGGTGAAGAATTCACGGTCGATATAGCACCAAGGTAGATATTTTGGGTTGCGGCTAAGTGTTAGTAGCGACTCGCGGATATCATCATTTAGCACCAACCAATTTACATGGTGGTGGTTTACTGTTAGCGTTTTTACAATTGCTGTTGCCCAACTACCGTAGCCTAGTACGGCGCACTTGGGACTCTTATTTGTGTCCATAAGCAAAAAATTATTCACAAAATTAACAAAAAAAATGTGAAAACTCTTGCAAAATGTCCATATCTTTTTCCTATCTTTGCAATGGAGTAATGTTATGTTTTGGCTGCAGATAGGCTAAGATGTTGTATTATAATGGGTTACGCCTCATGAGGTGAAAATGCAAGATTTTACTTTTTTATTGAGGTTTTATGATATAAAATCGGGCTTTGATGGGTCATTATATGGTGTAGAATAATAAAAACATATATATATGGGACTTTTTTCATTCTATCAGGACTTGGCGATTGACCTCGGTACAGCCAATACTCTGATTATGCACAACGGTAAGGTTGTGGTTGATGAGCCTTCGATTGTGGCTCTCAGCATCAAGACAGGTGACCTTATGGCCATTGGTCACAAGGCGCGTTTGATGGATGGTAAGACTCACTCTAACATCCGCACTATTCGTCCTTTGAAGGATGGTGTTATCGCTGACTTCGAGGCTACAGAGCTTATGCTCCGTGGTCTTATCAAGAAGGTGGGCGCTGCACGCGGTATGTTTACCCCATCTTTGCGTATGATGATTTGTATCCCTTCGGGCTCTACAAATGTGGAGATTCGTGCCGTGCGTGACTCTGCACAGCATGCTGGCGGCCGTGAGATATATCTTATCTTCGAGCCTATGGCAGCGGCTCTCGGTGCTGGTCTCGATGTTGAGGCACCAGAGGGTAACCTTATCATCGATATCGGTGGTGGTACATCTGAGATTGCATGTATCTCGTTGGGCGGTATCGTATGCTCAAAGTCTATCAATGTTGCGGGTGATGTCTTCACTAACGATATTCAGAACTACATCCGTCAGCAGCACGGCATCCGTATTGGTGAGCGTACTGCCGAGGATATTAAGTGTGCTATCGGTGCTGCAGTGCCTGAGCTTGAGAACGAGCCTGAGGACTACATCTTCACAGGTTCAAACATGCTCACAAACCTTCCACAGACCGTAACACTTAACTATAGCGAGATTGCTTACGCTCTCGATAAGTCACTCGTTAAGCTTGATAACGCCCTTATGGATGTGCTTGAGGAGATGCCACCAGAGCTCTACTCAGATGTCGTAAAGAACGGTATCTATCTTGCTGGTGGTGGTGCGCTTATCAAGGGTCTTGATCAGCGTCTATCAAAGAAATCAGGTCTTCCAGTACATATCGCCGAGGATCCGCTTCGTGCTATCGCGCGCGGTACTTGTATTGCGTTGAAGAATATTGGGTCGTTCTCTTTCCTAATGGGCGGCGACAAGTAATTTCTTGTGATAAGGGGCCATCTGCGTCATCTGGCTTGCCTGAAAAATGCTCATTTACCTTAAGTAAACTCCGCTTTTTCAGTCTGCGACCAGCTAACACATCTGACACCCTTCTGACAAGAAATTGGGTTTGTTCTTGTGATAAGGGGTCATCTTCGGCGCTTTGCTTGTTTTCAAATTCCTCATTTACTCCGAGTAAACTCCGGATTTGAAAACTGCGACAAATCACCAAATCTGACACCCTTCTGACAAGAAATTGGGTTTGTTCCTGTGATAAGGGGTCATCTGCGTCATCTGGCTTGCCTGAAACGAGTAGCTAATATGATCCCCTTCTAACAAGAAATGAAGATGTGCGCCTTATTAGTGGATAGGCGTGCAATAAATATAGATATAATAATTTGGGAGGCTGTCGGCAAGGTTTGTTAGGCAGCCTCTCTCGAACAAAGAGTATGCATAGACTTTTTGAATTTATAAGGCGTATATATGTCTTTGTGATATTCCTGCTATTGGAGGGAATAGCGCTCTATACCTATGCCACATCCTCGCCATATACCGAGGCTAAGATTCTTGCGCGTACAACTGCAACGGGTGCTGCAATAAGTGGTGCTGTAACAGATGTAGGTCACTTCTTCTCGTTAACATCCGAGAATCGCAAGCTCACAGATCGTATAGCTGAGCTAAGTGCTGAGCTTGCGGCAGTAGAGACCTCACATACCGAAGCGAGCAGAGTTGATACTCTGCAGGGTCACTTCAAGTATCACTCTGCGCGCGTGGTGTCGATGACAACAAACCGTAAGGAGAATAATATCATCCTCGACCGTGGCTCAGTAGATGGCATAACAAAGGATATGGGTGTTATTACACCGAACAATGAGCTTGTGGGTTATGTGGTGTCGTGTAGCGAGCACTACTCTGTTGTGCAGTCGTTGCTCAATATCAACTTCCGCACGGGAGGTAAGCTTGTGGATAATGGTAATGTATGCTTTATCAGTTGGAGTGCTAAGTCTAAGTATCATGTAGATGCTAACGACCTTAATGTATATTCAGAACCACAGGTAGGTATGGCTGTTGAGGTGCAGTCGGAGCGTCTGCCTGAGGGTGTGCTTGTAGGTCATATCGATAGTTTCGAGCTAAACAACATGCAGTCAGCCTATAATGCTACGATAACCATTGCAGCTAAGATGGGCTCATTGGCAAATGTGCTTGTGGTGGAGAATACCAGAGGCAGGGAGTTGGATGAACTGCTCAAATAGGGGGTGTGACGAATAATATTATTTGAGACTATGTTTAAGAGTGTAGCATATTTCTGGATGGCGGTAGCACTGCTCTTTGTCCAGATCTTTATCCTTGATGAGATATCTATGGCCCTATGGCTCAGACCGATGATATTCCCGTTAGTACTATTACTTCTACCTATAGAGTGGCGCACTATATGGGTGGTCATCGTGGCGTTGCTGCTTGGTATCTTTATGGATATATCTTTGGGTGGTCAGGGTCTATATACCTCGACACTACTACCTTTGGCGGTTATGCGTCGTTGGATACTCTACCTTACCACACGCCGCAGCGTTGAGGCGGGAGATCAGACCTCGCTCCTCTCGCGTATGCCTTTGCGTCAGGTGATGATATATGTCGGTGCGATGTTGGTGCTTCATCACACGATGTTCTTCTTCTTGGAGTCGTTGTCAATGATTAGTGTGATGCAGCTTATTGTGACGATACTATTCAGCTCGTTGTTGTCGTCGTTGTTGGTATGGCCTATCGTTGGTCTCTTCCTTAAAAGAGTTGTTAGGTAATGGATAGAGGTTACATAAGATATAGGCTGCTGCGTCTGATAGTTATTGGTGTGGGTCTCTTTATCCTCATCAAACTATTCTCCATGCAGATACTCTCGGATGAGTATAACGACCGTGCCACATCTAATATCGTGCGTACCGAGATAGAGTACCCTATGCGAGGTGAGGTGTTGGATCGTCATGGTGAGTACTTGGTGAAGAGCCGTGTATGTTACGATGTTATGGTCATCTACAGGGAGTTGCCTAAGGAGGGCTTCGACACTATGCGTCTGGCATCTATCCTTGAGATTACACCTGAGCGACTTATGCGCCAACTTAATCAGGCAAAGAGTAGTCCGCGTGCTCAGATACTTGTTGCGGGTTATCTCTCACAGGAGAATAAGTTGCTCTTGGATGAGGGTGGCTTCAAGGGCTTCCACACACGCTTCCGTACAGCGCGTGAGTATCCTCGAAAGATTGGTGGTAACCTACTCGGTTATGTGAGTGAGGTTACGGCAGATCAGGTTAAGAAGTGGGACTACTACGATGTTGGAGACTACATTGGTGTTGGTGGCGTTGAGTCGGCATACGAGACATATCTTCGTGGTGAGAAGGGTGTGAGCTATCGTATCTACGACTCGCATGGCGCATTGCAGGGCTCCTATAACGAAGGTTACGATGATATGCTTCCGGTTAAGGGTTCTCAGCTTACATCTACGATTGATGCGCGTTTGCAGGAGTTTGCCGAGGAGCTTATGGAGGGAAAGATTGGTGCTGTGGTAGCCATAGAACCATCTACGGGTGAGATTCTAACAATGGTCTCATCGCCAAGTTATAACCCCGATTTGATGGTGGGCCGTCAGCGTAATAATAACTACGCTAACATGCTACACAACCAGCGACAGCCACAGTTCAACCGCGCAGTAAAGGCTAAGTATCCTCCAGGCTCAACATTTAAGTTGGTGCAGGGATTGATTGGCTTGCAGGAGGGTGTTCTCCACTCTTCGCAGAGGTATCCTTGTGACTTGGGCTTTAGTTATGGTCGTAGAAAGATGGCGTGCCATGCTCACTCCTCGCCTCTTGATTTGAGAGATGCTGTAGCACACTCATGTAATGCCTACTTCTGTTATGTCTTCAAGGATATGATTACAAATAAGAAGTATGGTTCGGTTAAGGAGGGCGTGCGCGTATGGAACGACTATGTATATAGCTTTGGCTTTGGCCGTCAGCTTGGTACAGACCTCTATGGTGAGGGTAACGGTTTTGTGCCTACGCCGGAGTACTATGATAAAATTTATAATAGCAGTTGGAACTGGGGTACAGTGATAAACTGTGCTATCGGTCAGGGTGACTTGGGATGTACACCTTTGCAGATGGCAAACCTCGCAGCTATTGTGGCTAACCGTGGCTACTACTACATACCTCATATCATCAAGAATATCGAGGGTCGCGACTCTATAGATAGCCGTTTCTATGAGCGTCACTATACGATGGTTGACTCCATACACTTCGTGCCTATCGTTGAGGGTATGTGGCGTGGTGTAAATGTCGCAGGAACATCGGGTAGAGCGCGTCTTGAGGGCTGGGATGTATGTGGTAAGACAGGTACGGCACAGAATCCAAATGGTGCGGATCACTCAACATTCCTATCTTTCGCGCCTAAGAACAATCCTAAGATTGCCATCTCGGTATATGTTGAGCATGGAGGCTTTGGTGCCTCTATCGCCTTGCCTATAGCGAGCCTTATCGAGGAGTTCTATCTTACGGATACGATTACGCGCCCTGAGATGGTGGAGAGTGTGAAGAACTATCAGCCTAACTATGCGCGTAACTACGATAAGAAGCAGATGGTCTACGACGAGAAGCGTAAAAATAAAAAGTAGTGCCTATGTTGTCCGAATATAATATGTCAAATCGCGGTAGCAGCCGCTCGCTCTTCGGCAATGTCGATATGGTGGCGTTGTCCATCTATTTAGGCATTGCTATCTGTGGTCTATTGTGTATTACATCCGCATCGTTTGACCCAGACTCTGCAAATATCTTCTCACTTAAGCATAACTATATTAAGCAGCTTATGTGGATAACCATATCGTGGACTATGGCTACGGTGGTTTTGCTCTTGGATAGACGACTCTTTCATGCCTTTGCCATACCTGCCTATTGTTTGGGTATCTTGTCACTCGTGGCAGTATTGGCCTTCGGTACAGAGATTAACGGCGCAAAGGCGTGGTTTGAGGTAGGTAGCATTCGTATCCAGCCTGTGGAGTTTGTGAAGATTGCCACGGCGCTGATGATGGCGCGTGTGATGAGTGACTACTCCTTTAATATCAATCGCCTTGTGGACCTTGTCAAGGTGGCGTTGATAGTCTGTATACCGTTCCTTATCATTGTATTGCAGAATGATACGGGCTCGGGTTTGGTGCTTGGTGCATTCCTCTTTGTGCTATATCGTGAGGGACTATCCAAGTATGTCTACTTCCCGATACTCTTCACTATCTTTCTGTTTGTCGCTGCGATGATGTTTTCTAAGGTGGTGATATTTACAGTGTTGCTTATAATATTTGTGCTATTTAGTGCTGTGCGCGTAAGGGAGTTTAAGGGTCATATTCGCTTTTTGACGGCTGTCTTTCTTGTTGCGTTGCTCCTCGCTGTGCTTACGCCACTCAGTGGCTATGCTGCGTTGATGATAGCCTGTGGTATCTCGGCTTTGGGCTTGGCTGTTGTGGCGCTTAAGACACGCACCATGATGCTCCTATGGCCTATATTGATGTTTATATATGCTATGGTCTTTGTGCCAACAACAGACTTTCTCTTCTCGAAACTTGAACCACATCAGCAGAATCGAATACTCACCTTCGTAGGTTTGGTTGATGACCCAAAGAATACGGGATATAATGTCAATCAGTCGAAGATTGCCATTGGCTCTGGCGGTATGTGGGGCAAGGGTTTTATGGATGGTACGCAGATTCAGTATGACTATGTCCCTGAGAAACATACCGACTTTATCTTCTGCATTGTAGGTGAGGAGTGGGGCTTTGTAGGCTGTTTCGTAGTTGTGGCATTGTACATAGGTCTGATGTTGAGACTTATGCGCATGGGTGAACGCATAAAAGAGCCCTTTGGTCGAATATATTGCTATTCCGTTGCGGCGATTATACTTATCCATGTTATGGTGAATATGGGTATGACCATTGGACTGATGCCGGTGATGGGTATCCCGCTGCCGTTGATGAGCTATGGAGGCTCCTCGTTTGTGGCCTTTACGCTGCTTATTATGATTGCTATACGCCTCGATGCTTCGACCTCGGAGAGCGATATTTACGCATAAGGATGATATAACCAAATTAAGATTATGGAGAATAGACCTCTAATATTTGTTACTAATGATGATAGCTACCTCTCGAAAGGCTTTCGTAAGATTGTAGAGCTTGCGCGCGAGTTCGGCGATGTTATAGCCATTGCTCCTGATCGTGTGCAGAGTGGAATGAGTCAGGCGATAACCATTAACTCTCCACTCTTTCTACGCACTGTAGAGGAGTCTGAGGGGGTTAAAATTTATGCCTTTTCGGGTACACCTGTAGATTGCGCTAAGGTGGCTTTCGACCATGTGCTCTTGGATAGAAAGGCGGACCTTGTGCTTTCGGGTATTAACCATGGCTCTAATGCGGCTATCAATGTTTTGTATTCAGGTACTATGGGTGCTGCTATAGAGGGTAGCTTCTATGGTGTGCCATCTATAGGATTGTCTGTGGATGACCACGATGCTGATGCCGACTTTGAGGGTGCGGTGAAGTATGGTCGAGAGATTATCGCCTCGGTGCTTGCTGCGGCAGATAGCCTCCCACGCCCCTTGTGCCTCAATGTTAATGTGCCACGCTGTGGTGTTGAGGAGATTAAGGGTATACGCCTATGTCGCCAGACACGCGGATTCTGGCGCGAGGAGTTCTATGAGCGCACAGACCCTTATGGCCGCAAATACTTCTGGCTTACGGGTGCTTTTCAGAATGCTGAGCCAGAGGCTACAGATAGCGATGAGTGGGCATTAGCAAATAAGTATGTTGCAGTGGTGCCTGTTCAGACAGATATGACAGATTACCGCCAGCTAACAAACCTCAAGGGTGTAATCAAAGAGTAAAATGTCGGGTGTCGAGATACTTATAATCGTCTCTATCGTTATGCAGGTGGTGGCTATTGCCATCGCCATGCACTTGGTGAACAAGACCAAGTATAAGGCGTTGTGGGTATGCTGCATCATCGCTCTTGTCTTGCTCTGTGTGGAGCGTGTCATGCAGTTCAATATCTTTCAGGGCGCTGAGCCTTCGGACTTGACGCGTGCATGGGTGGGTATTGTGGTGTCGTTAAGTTTCTCGATATGTGTTGTATGTGCGAGGTTGTTGGTGGAGCATGTTGAGCGCATGGCGCACCATCGTCAGATGCTCGAAAAGAGGTTTATGACAGCGCTGCTAAGAACAGAGGAGCGTAGTCGTGCCTCCTTTTCGCGTGAGTTGCATGATGGCCTTGGTCCTCTTCTATCCTCGGCAAAGATGTCGCTCTCGGCGCTTAACCGAGCAAATCTTAAGGATAACGAGCGACAGATATTGCAGAATAGCTCGGCGGTGATTGATGAGGCTATACGCTCACTTAGAGAGATATCTAATAACCTCTCGCCTCATATTCTCAATGACTTTGGTCTTGTTAGGGGTATAAAGAATTTTGTGGAGCGCTTGGGAACGCTCCGAGATACGAATGTGGAGTTTAGTACTACGCTTAAGGATGAGCGTTATGACTCGAATATCGAGGTTATCCTCTATCGCGTGGTGTGTGAACTTATAAATAACTCGCTTAAGCATGCCGACGCAACACATATATCCGTTATGCTGCGTGAGGAGAGGGAGCTTCTTATTGTTGAGTATAGCGATAATGGTAGGGGCTTTAACTATAGCGATGTGGAGAGTAGTGGCATGGGACTCTCGAATATACGCTCTCGTATATCGTCACTTAACGGTAAGTTCGAGTTGCATAGTAGCGTAGGTAAGGGTATGTGTGTTAAGGTTGCGGTGTCAATCAATGGCGATAACCTACACCTTTCGCCTCGTGATCTTCGCGAGATTAGGGAGATTGAGGATAATACTAAAAAGAGAAAAGAGAAATGGCAGAGAAAGTAATAAAGATAGCACTTGTTGATGACCATACACTGTTCCGTACAGGATTGCGAGGTCTGCTTTCAGGGCGTGAGGACTTTAGTGTTGTTGCCGATTTTGGCAGTGGCGTGGAGTTTCTAAAACAACTCCCAGAGCTTGATGTTGATGTGGTATTTATGGATATTGCCATGCCTGAGATGGATGGCGCGGAGACTACACAGCGTGCTCTAAAGATAAAACCAGAGATGCGCGTTATCACCCTCTCGATGTTTGGCGATGATAACTACTACTCACTTATGGTGCAGTGTGGCGCTTCGGGCTTCCTGCTTAAGGACTCGGATATCGAGGAGGTATATGCTGCTGTGGATGCCGTTATGGCGGGCGATAACTACTTCAGCTCGGTGCTATACGGCTCACTTACACGCAACCTTAGTCGTATCGAAACAGCGCCTACAAATGGCGAGGACTTCCTCTCGGAGCGTGAGATTGAGATTCTTGTTGAGGTGTGTGCCGGTCTCTCAAATCAGGAGATTGCCGACAAACTATTTATATCGAAGCGCACGGTGGATAAGCATCGTGCCAATATCCTCGAAAAGACAGGGTGTAAGAATACCGCAAACCTTGTGGTGTATGCAATTAAGAATCGCTTAGTAGAGATATAATAAGTTGTTCGCTTCTTTATTATAAACCTCTTCGTTTGACGATCCACGCAAGAGTCGAGTATAGGCTATCGACTAATGGACGCAAGGTGGCGGGTAGGCGGTTGAGGAGCTTAAGACGCATAAGTTGGCGTTTAGAGCGTTTGGTGTAGCCAAATGCTTTAATCGCCTTTTTTGCATCCTCCGTACCACCGCGCACCGACTGCGTGATTGCCTTGCCAATACCTATGCGGGCGATATACTCGTTAAGTATGGCGTTACCCTCAGGGTTGTATAGGTCGGCAATATTGTGCTGGCTCTCCTCGCTGCGATATATCGCTGCTGAGCGATTTGAGGCGGTGCGGGAGTAGCGCACAAGTGACATTGGCGAGAAGGCGAACTTAGCACCTCGGCTCATCATCTTTGCCCATAGCCACTGATCCTCGCCTATGCGCATGCCTTCAGGGAAGCCACCACACTCCATAACCATGCTACGGCGTAGCGTTGCGGTAGATGGAATGATAGGGTAGCGGCGTTGTAGTGCCTCATGGGCAGGGTCAATATACCCCTCTATTGTAGGCACAGCAGCAGGCGTAAGGTGTTTATTAGAAACTATATGAAAGGCTGTTGAGTATGCATCTGCATCGGGATAGTACTCCATCATGCGGCACACCTCAGCGATGTAGTTAGATAACCATAAGTCGTCCGCATCAAGAAGTGCGATATAGTCGCCCACAGCCTCCTTAATACCTCTATTGCGTGCGGCGCTAACACCGCTATTCGCCTGATTTATAAGGCGTATATTTGCCTCTGGGTGTTTGGTAATAAAGTTCTCAACAATAGCCTGAGAGTTGTCCGTTGAGCCGTCATTGATAACAATAATCTCGCCCACGGCAAGGCTCTGCTCAACTACTGAGCGTAGAGCACGCTCCACCTCCTGCTCTTTATTATATAAAGGTATGACAACGGATATTTTTGATGACTCCTCGCTTTGTAGTCTCTCGCTGAAGGCAAGCACTTCGGGAGCATGGTTGAGGCGTTTATCCTCAGGTAACCACTTCTGAATATCGCCATAGTGGCTGCGTAGGTATCTCTCCAGGTTTGAAGGTGCCATGACGGTCATATCTCCGAACTTGCGTGGCTCAAGGTTGGCTATTGCCTCCACCGCAATCATATCCTTGGGCATACGCACAATGTTGTAGCGTGATGCCGAGGTGTTATTGTAGCGCGTAAGCTCTGCGTTAAGCTTGTTATATATCTGCTCCTTAGTGTATATGGCTGATACAAGGCGTATTGCAAGACATGATACGAAGCTCTTTGGGAATACAACTCCATTATTTGCTCTGCCGAGCCATCGCCATAACCATACGCTCTTAGCCATGAAGCAGTTGACCCAGAAGCCAACCTTTGTACGCTGCTTGTTGGCTAAATACTCATCATCAGGGATAAGGTCGTAGGGGAAGATGTCGATATAGATGCCCTCGGCAATAGGTAGACCTACCCACTCGCTCTCAACAAAGCGTGTACCCATCTTACGCACCTTAGCAAAGTAGAAAGGTGTATCGGGCTCCGAGGTAAACTCCTGCAAAATATAGCCCTCGCCCAAGAGTGCTGGTGCTTCGCGTAGGAAACGCTCATAATTTGGGCGTGTCATGCCGAGGTCTATATCATCGTCCCACGGCACTATGTCGTCAAAGAAGTGTGCACCTATGGCTGTGCCACCCTGAATAAAGTAGGGTATTGATGCCACCTCGCAGACACGCACAACCTCACGAAGAGTATCTCTAAGCTCCTCATGCAGCTGGCGTAGTATGTCGCTATTGTATTTCATTAGATAATGTTGTGTACAAGAAGGTTACAGCCTCTAATGTCGCTTCCTGCGATGCGTCCCTCTATCATGAAGCCACCATCACTGAGTACACGGCCAATGTCCTGAGTCTGAATAAAGGCACATGATGATAGATTGGCAAGATCGATAATATCTATGCCGCCACGCATGCCTTGCGGTGCATGGTCAAAGGGGTCGTTAACATCGCGCACCATGACACGCATCCAACTTGGGGCATAGAAGATACCGCCACCCTTGGAGTATGCCTGTGAGGTGAGCTCTGCCATGCCGTACTCTGAGTGTATAGCTTTTGCACCAAAGCCCTCGCAAAGAATCTTGTGTAGCTCACTCTTCGATAACTCCTCTCTGCGGCCCTTCATGCCTCCGGTCTCCATGATAATCGTATTCTCAAACTTTGGGGCATACTTCTCGGCAACATCCCATAGGGCGTAGCTTACACCGAGGAGTATCTTAGGCTTAGGGTCGTTCTTAATATCGTGGATTAGTTGTTCGTAATTATTGAGATAGAAACCACCAGAGCCACAGCGCTTAATCAGCGTGTCTACCATGTAGACCAACGATGAGCCCTCGCGCTCTAAGTAGTTAGGCAATAATCCATAGATGCTCCACTCCTCAGCCTTGCCATAGAATTGCTCAAAGGCGCGGGTAAAGGCCTCGCGGTAGGTCTCCAATGATGCCATCATGTGGCGTGATGGTTGTGTGGAGCCAGTGTTGCTTGATGTGAAGATAATCTCAGGCTCCTCCTCTCCGCAATAGACATCGCTACTCTTGAATAGCTCGATAGGGAGGAATGGAATATCTTCGATCCTCTCTACCTCCGATGGGTCGATACCCAAGAGCTCTATATATCTGCGATATGGCTCGCACCTCTCGGCCTGATAGCGAAATAGCTCCAAGGCGCACTTAGAGAATTGTGCCTGGTTTTGGATGTTGAATATTGACTCTAAATCTATCATAGATAAAACTACTATAGTAACTCACAAAGTTAAGTACTTTCTAAGAGAAACGCAACTATTTGGCAGTTATGATTAAAATAAATTATTAAAGTCGAGATTGCCAAAAAAAATCGCTATCTTTGCCCGATAATTTAATGATATTGTAAATATATGCTTCAGCTAAGAAAATTTGTACTCCTTTTAGTCTCATCTGTTGCCCTAATGTTTGGTTGCCAGAAGAGTGAGATAGACCCGAGCAACCCACCTCAGCTTATCCTCGATACCTATGAGTTGTATGTCGATGGTGGTGGTGGAGATATTTCACTATTTTATGCTGTTAAGAACTCGGTTAAGGGTGCATCTATCACACTTAAGTCATCTGTGTCTTGGGTATCTCTAAAGACGATTACATCTACTGCTATTGTGCTAAGTGTGAAGAGTAGCAATATTGATGAGGAGCGCTTTGCATCTATATCTTTTGAGTATCCAGGTATGGAGAAAGCTGTGAAAGTGAATATCTTGCAGGATAAGCAGTTGCACAACAAGTTTAAGTTTGAGACTGTGGCTCTTGATTATAAGAGTTGTACAATAAAGTATATCCCTACGGATAAGAATATGCCTTATATGGCAAATATTATTGATGCAGAGTATTTCAAACAGTCGGGTGTAACAGATCTTAACATCTTCATCGATACCGAAATGGCAAACTACAGAAGTATTGCCGATCGTAATCACATGACCCTTGAGGAACTTATGGGTCGTGTAAGCCCTCAGCTTATCTATACGGGTGATGCTGAGCGCTCGTTTGAGGGTATGAAGCATGGTTCGAAGTATGTTGTATATAGCTACGGTATAACATTTAAGGGTAATGAGTACACTGTAACAACGCCTATGCATCAGACAATGATTGAGCTCCCTATGCCAGATATGTATCAGAATATATCGTTTAATATCTCGTCACAGGTCAATGGCGCGATGTCGATAATCACTATTACACCTAATGGCTGGGATGGCTACTATAATATTCAGATTGCGCCAGATGACTCGCTCTACTATATCGTGCCAGGTATAAACCCTACGGATGGTTTGTTCCGTAATATCGCATCGGCATTCTATGACCAGGCGCGTCGAGCTATGGCAAGTGGTGCTACGGCAGAGCAGTTCTTGCGTAACTCATGTTATAGCGGTAGACAGCAGATTAACATCCAGCTTGATGCAGGTAGAAAGTATATGGTCTATGTCTTTGCTGTGGAGTCAAAGAATGGCGAGATTCCTGTAATGCGCTCAAACCCTTCATATCACTACCTATAATATTTGGATAGATTATGCGTCTGATTGGTATTCTAATAGCGTCACTAATTGCATGTGTATCATGTAATAATGACGCCACCGAGGGCTCTACAGAGGAGTTTGGTGTAAGCACTACACTGGTGGAGTGCTCGGACTTTGGCGGTAGAATCGAGATTAAGTATCACCTCAAACAGTATGTTGGGGATATGATGCCTGCGGTTGTTACTGATGCTGATTGGATTGCAGATATAGATAATAGCAAGAGAGGAGAGATTACTCTTCGTGTGCTACCTAATTATGAGGCTGAGAGCCGTGAGACAACAATCGAGCTTAGATATCTTAATGTCGATACACGACCATGTGTCACTATTCGTCAAAGTGGCTTGCAGGGTGATAAACTAAATATCGAGATTGCAAATATCGGCTACTCAGAGTGTAGTGTAAATATAACACCGCAGCATACCTCCTTGTCATATATCGTTATGATGGCGGAGAAGGCCTACTTTGTGGATTCGGGTATTAGGGATGAGGAGGCACTTATAAGTGCCGATATGAGCCTCTTTAATACCTATGTTGTTGAGGGTGCGCTTGAGGATTTTCTCACTAAGAGTGGCATAGTGATGCAGGGCGCTCGAACAAAAAAGTGGGAGGGTCTATCGCCAGCGAAGGAATATATCATCTATGCTTATGGCGTCTATTTGTCGGGCAATGTGTATGAGCGTATTACGCCTGTCTATCATCTTTATGTAGATAAACGACTTCCTGAACGCGAGGAACAGGAGTTTGATGTGAATATCAAGGCTGAGGGTCCTGAGGTAAGTTTCAGCATTGCACCAAAGGGGTGGGATGGCTACTATATGGTGCAGCTTGTTGAGGATAGCGAGGCGGGATATATAGAGCAGGGATTGCCTCTTGGTGCTGAGTTTGAAAATGCTGTAGCTGAGGCCTTTTTCTATATTTCGGACCACCTCTTCTATTTTGAGGAGAAGAGCGCAGAGGAGATTATGACGCAGCTTGGCTATCGTGGAGAGGTCTCGTTTGCTAAGACGCTCAATGCTAATCATCGATATATGGCTATCATCTATGCTATTGATGCCGTTGAGGGTGGTGTGCCTATGATGGTGTCGAATGCTACGGTGGTATACTTCTCTACAGGAAGTGTCGAGATCTCGGATATGACCTTCGATGTTAAGTTTGAGAATATCAGACCGCGCTCTGTGGATGTAACGATTGTGCCATCTAAGGATGAGAGCTACACGGCTGTTATGATGTATGCAAGGAATCTCCCTGCGGGCGATAAGCAGCAACAGCTTGACTATGTGTTGTCGAGATATGAGCCGTTGGAGTTCCGCGGGGTATATCAGGAGCATATTAGTCAGCTACCTCCAGATACAGAGTTTATTATCGCCGTATGTGGCTATTATGCAGGTGCGCCTACGACAGATTTGTTTGTCTATCGTTTTTCAACGACAAAGGATGGCGTAGGAGTGAATAAGGTCGTTAAGGCAGCCTTCTCGGCCTATGATATTAAGGAGGTTGTGGCTATTGAGCCATACTATAGCTCGATGATGGGCTATGCCGACTACTTTCTCTCAATGGAGCTTGAGACGCTAAGTCCTGCGCCATCGCTACATTTTGAGTTATACGCTAAGAGTCAGTATGATAGCTATACTCATGAAGATATCCGTGAGAGCATGTTGGAGTATGCCTATACCTCATCCCCTGATTGGGCTTTGTGTATGTATGGTAATGAGTATATTCTCTGTGCCTTAGCCGAGGATGAGAATGGCTATGTGGGTGATATGTATGTCTCGGAGCCCATCATGTTCACGCGCGAGGATACCTCTAATGCGGAGATATTCGTGGAACTTTATAGAGAGTATACGACCCCTAATGCGATGATATTTCGCAAATAAGATGCAGCTTAAGTTTGCAGAATAAATATTTTTATCTATCTTTGCAGCCCGTATCAACCTCTTATATAGGGCAGAGGCTCAATTTTTAAGGGATTAGCATCGAGGGTGGTGCTATGGTAGAGCCGCTGCAGCGATAATGTTGAACGACAAACATTTAATTTTTTGTTGCAACAATGAACAAGGATCAGTTGATCAGACTCGTTAACGAGCAGATGTGGACAAAGGGCGAGAACGATGTTCCACAGTTTGGTGCTGGTGATACAATCACCGTAACTTACCGTATTGTAGAGGGTAACAAGGAGCGTTTGCAGAGCTTCCGTGGTGTAGTTATCCAGATTAAGGGTACAGGCCGTACAAAGATGTTTACTATCCGTAAGGTATCTAACGGCGTAGGTGTGGAGCGTATCTTCCCACTTTACTCACCACACATCGACAAGATTGAGGTTAACAAGTATGGTGTTGTTCGCCGTGCTCGTATCTACTACTTGCGTGACCTTACAGGTAAGAAGGCTCGTATTAAGGAGCGTCGAGTTAACACAAAGAAGGCTGAGTAATCTCACCTCTTTGCAAGAGAGAAGAGTTGTCCGAGAGGGCAACTCTTTCTTTTTTTGTGGTTTGGGACTTTTGATAGCTCTTTACTTTGGAAATTATTATGGGGTGCTATTCCATTGCTTAGTAATTATACCTATTTTTATAGAAAAGTTTTTGTGCTTTGTCATTTTTTTTGTAAATTTGCCTTACAATATCCCCCACAAAGGAGAAATAAATTAAAACCATAAAATATGAAACTAAAAAAGTTTGCTTATCGCTGCATGGCAGTGGTTTGCGCAGCCACAGCAGTAGCTTGTGTGGATGATAATTATCGTCTTGACGAGCTTAATACCGAGGTTTCGGTATTTGGAGAGAAGACAGTCTTGCCTCTCGGTACTTTCGAGCAGAAGAGATTGGGTGATTTGATGAAGGATGTAGAACTTCCTGAGGTTATTGAGAAACATGAGGATGGATCGTATGAGGTGAAGTATAAGATTGATACTACAATCTCAGCGGGTGAATTCAGTCTACAGTCGTCATTCGAGATTCCTGGTGCAGAGAGCTCATTCAGACTCGATGTTCCAGCGTTGAGCTTGGAGGGTTTGGCTTTTGACTTTACTATTGAGGAGATTAGCATCCCTGCATTGGATATTATAAATGATGCAATCGATAATATAGACCCTACAGGTACTCTTTTCTCAGGTAATGAAGTTACTATCAAAGAGACCTATTTTGATTATGGCTTCCCAACTGAGATTGATGTTGCTTCTGAAGATAATCCTGTTGAGATTGTTATCGACCCTGTAAAGTTTGATCTTCCAGAGCAGATCTCTGAGGTTTGCACAGTTGTTCTTGCAAAGGAGAATGAGAACGATTATGGTGCTCCTGTAGGATTGAATATCGACTTGAATGGTCTTAAGGGTATCAACGCTGGTGGTGTGATGGAGTTTACACTCACTCCTAAGGGTAATATCGAGTTGGAGTTGTTCAACAATAAGCGTGAGTTGGTTTCAAAGAACGAGAATGGCTCTTATGTAGTCTCTCAGGAGATCGAGGAGAATGAGGAGTCGGTAGAATTCGTATTCTATATCCGTCAGATAGATATCATCCCTCAGGATGTTGCGCCAGCTGCGGCAGGCTCAATGGAGTTGGATCTTTCAATGACTTGTGACTATAAGTTCCACTTGGATTTCAAGGCTGGTAACTTGATGCTTACTGACGCTAGTGGTAACGCTGCTGAACCAAGTTTCGATATGTCTGCAAATATCGGTCTTGAGGATGCTTTGGTTAAGTTCAATACAGAGGTTGACTTGTTCGACTTTAGCTTCGATAATAATGGCTTCAACTTCGATATCGATGGTCTTCCAGAGCAGCTTGTAAGCATCAATCGTATTGACCTTAAGGATACTAAGCTTACTCTCTTTGCCTCAGGTCTTGAGTGGCTTGAGGAGAATGGTGATGCTGTAAAGATTGACATGACTCTTCCTGAGGAGCTTGTGCTCAACAAGGTTGAGGGTATGACTTATGACTACGATGCTGAGAACCACATGCTCTCAATGAGTATTGCGGATATGAGCAAGGAGGAGGGTCTTATCTTGGATTTCGAGGCTATCGACTTTGGTGATGGCTTGGCACCTGAGAATGGCGCAATCGCTATTAAGTTTGCTCCTGCAGTGCGTGTTCACTTCGATAATGGCAATCCTATCAGCGTAATGGACTTCTTCCCAGATGAGAGTACAATCGATATGGTTATTGGTCTTAAGGAGGCAAAAATCGGTTTGGAGTCTGTAAGCGCTCAGCTTGCATTGAATGAGAATATCAAGAGTGAGTTTAAGACAGGCCTTGCTGATGTGCGTGAGAGCCTTGGTGGTCTTGAGGTAGGTGGCGCAGGTCTATCTCCAGTGATTAAGCTAAGCCTAAGCAATCCACTCTCTATCGCTGCAAACATTGATGCATCACTTGTTCCTATGGTTGACGGCGTTGAGCAGAATGGTACTATTGAGTTCAAGGCTCAGATTAGCGCAGCTACCTATGATGAGGTAACAGGTGTTACTACTCCTGGTGTTACAACTATTGTTTTGGCTAAGCCTAACCGCGAGGGTGACTTCTCAGATTGTGTATTCGTAGGTTGTGATATCGATGAGCTTATTAGCGTGCTCCCAACAGACTTCATCTTCAACGCATCGTTTGGTCTTCCAAATGAGGTTATGACTCTTCGTATGATTGATGAGTTGGCAATGGATGTATCTGTAGACCTTAGCTTGCCTATTGCATTTGATGATAAGCTAAGCATCAGCTATGAGGATACTCTTCCAATTGTTGACGAGGCTGGTAAGTCTCCACTCGAGGAGTTGGTAGCTATTGAGGGTATTAAGGTTGGTGATATCGCACTTATCGCTGAGATAGAGACTAACCTTCCTTTGGAGTTTGCTATATCATCAATTCTTCTTGATAAGGATGGCAATCAGCTCCCTACAAAGGTTGGCTTCGCGGATGAGAATAACAAGATTCAGGGCTCAAAGAATGGTAAGGATGCTGAGAAGAGCACGCTTCGTTTGGTATTTGACCTTGCTGCAGAGGATGGCTCACTTGATGAGCTTAAGGATATTCACTCTGTGATGCTTAAGGCAGCAGCTAAGAGCGTAGCTGAAGGCGTGGTATCTTTGAGCGATGATCAGTATATTGGTGCTACTCTCAAGCTTGAGATTGATGGCGGTATAACTGTTGATATTGATAAATTTACAAAGTAAACTCCTAAATAAGTGTATTTTATAATCTCTTAAATGAATTAGTATTATGAAAAAGATAGCTATATTGTTAGTTGCGGCTTTTGCACTTTTGGGAGTTAACACTGCCAATGCCCAGTCGCGTACTTCGTACTTCATGGAGGGCTCTTACTTCCGTACGGAGTTCAACCCAGCCCTTGTGCCTACTCGTGGTTATATTATGATACCTGGTGTTTCAGGTGTGAACCTCAATTTGGGTACAAACTTCCTTTGCTTGGATAACTTTGTTTACGAGCGCAATGGTCAGCTTGTTACTGCATTGCACAGAGCTGTAACTACTGACGAGTTCCTCGGCAATATGCCTAAGAATCTTAAGACTACAGTTAATGCAAATGTGAATCTCTTGGGTATGGGTTTCTATACCAAGAAGATGTTCTGGAATCTTGGTGCTAACCTTCGATGTGATAACAACTTTGTTATTTCACCAGATCTTTTCCGTGTTGTTAAGTCTTTGGGTAATGGCACACATGACCTTGGCTCTACATCGTTAAATGCAAATGAGTATGTTGAGGCTTATGTTGGTACATCGTTCCCACTCTTTAGTTGGTTGACTATCGGTGTTAAGGGTAAGTTCCTTGTTGGTTTGGCAAATGCCCGAGCTGAGTTCAATAAGTTGTATCTAACTATCAATGAGGATATCGTTACAGCGCAGTTGGATGGCGAGTGGCGTGCAAATGCTCCTGCTTTCACTAATGAGCCTTTGGCAAAGAGTGGAGATGTGGCATTTACTGACTTGCTCAATACGACTCCTGATTACATGCTCAATAACCTCAATAACTTTGGTGCTGCTGTAGACTTTGGTGTTGAGATGCGCTTTATGAACGATCACCTTAAGGTATCTGCTGCGGTTACTGACCTCGGCTTTATTAAGTGGAACAAGAGTACTCATATCGGTGGTAGAGCAACAGGTGGTTTTGAGTTCTCAGGTGTTACTATTACTGATGCTGGTGTAGAGGCAGATGATATTATTCGCCCGATTGACGGTGCTGAGGATTTCATCAACCTTGAGGATGGCATCATGCGTGGCACTTATGACGGTTATGCTAACCGTTTGACATGCTCGCTTAATGCTGGTGTTGAGTATAACATGCTAAAGAATAAGATCGCCCTCGGTCTATTCTCTCAGACTAAGATGTTGAACACAACAACCTCTTCGACCTACTATTCTGAGATTACTGCATCTGTGAACTTGCGTCCTATGAACTGGTTGTCAGCAACTGTGAGTCACACAATGCTTAGCCATAACGATGCAGGTATCTTTGGCGCTGCTATCAACTTCCACCCAGCGCTACTTAACTTCTATCTCGGTGTAGACTTCATCGACACAAACTATGTTAATTTATACGGTAACTCAGATAAGTTCTTCCCTATTCCTCGCAAAGCAAAGTCTTTGAATGTGTATGCAGGTGTAGCGTTTAACTTTGCTCGTCCTAAGCATCTTCGCCCAGAGAAGAAGCAGGAGCAGCGCTTTGAGTAGTCTGTAATATAGATAATTTAGAGGGTATCGAACTATTGTTTGATACCCTCTAAATTTTAGTGTATGGCTTAATCTCTCTTAGAATCTCCAACCTAAGCCGTACATCATGTTGTGGGTGTACTGCACGGTGTTGTAGCGATAGCCAACGAAGATGAAGCAGTGGTCGTTCATAAAGGCCTTTAGCGAGAACTGTGTGTAGAAGCGGCTAAAGTCGTAGCCGTGACCTAGGATATTGACGCCAAAGCCTGCGCCGATGGAGAATATGGGCGCTGCAATCTCACAGCGTAGTGATATGCCACACTCTGTCTGGTCGTACCACGCAGGGCGTGTATAGCCCATAAGGTCACCATTCTCATCAAATACCGCATCGTAGAGGTTGAGGCTGCTATCTCTCTGTATGTCGAGCGATGTGCCGAGTGCGAAGTGGTTGTTGAAGTGATAGAGGTTGTGCAGTTGGAAGCCATTTATAAATAGTGGCTTATTTAGGATGATGAAGATGTCATTATCCGTAAATCTGTCGGCGCGCCAACCTCCATATAGCATGATGTCGTGCGTTAGACGCTCGCCGAAACACTTGCCTTGTAGCTCCTCTGCAGGTGCAATGTATATATGAGGTGTTATACGCTCTTTGTGGTCGTTAAAGAGGCGTGTGACACCCATGCGTAGACCAAAGAGGTTGGCGCCGCTATTGGAGAAGTGTGTATCGCCATTAGAGAGGTGTGTGAAGTCGGGTGTTAGGGATAGCTTCCAGTTGTGTGATACCTGCCAGCTTAGCGGTAGCGCAACATTTACCATGATGTTCCACTTGGAGTTCATGCCGTCGTTGGGACGCCAATTCCATGATGCGCCAAAGTTCCATTCGTAGCCAAATGTGAAGTCTCCCTTGTGGGTTATATCAGCTCCCTGGAATATATATAGGGCTATAGGCTTGCCTGTAATCTCAGGATGAAAGAATGTGTATCCCGCAATGCCGATACCTTGATATGTTGTAGGAAAGAGCTTGCCAAGGGTACTCAGTTCATTAAACGCAAAGGCGTAGCGCAGATGTAGCGACGCTACCTCATTGAGTGGGTCGTCACCTCTTAGGGCATAGTGCGAAACGATGTTGTAGGCAGGGCGTAGCTCTACCGAGAGCCTATGAGATATGGTGTCACGCTTCACGGGGGTGGAAGCAAATAAACTCCCCACCCCCATAAATAGTGTTGCTATAGCTAATAATGATGTGACTACTGCTTTGCGAGCCATGTGCGGATATTTTCAGCTACACAATCAATGAGTCGGTCGATAGCCTCGGCTGCAGACCATGCGTTGTGTGGCGATGCCAATAGGCGATACTTATCCTTGATGTCGTATAGTGGTGACTCGCGGAGAGGCTCTACAGAGAATACATCAAGGGCTGCTGCTGCTACCCAGCCGCTGTTAAGTGCCTCGGCGAGTGCTGCCTCGTCAATGATGCCGCCACGCGCTACATTGATGATGATTGATGTAGGTTTCATCTTCTGAAGCTCGTCTCTACCGACAAGACCGCGTGTACGCTCATTAAGTGGAGAGTGTACAGATACGATGTCGCTCCACTCCAATAGCTCGTTTAGCTCCATTGCTGGGTATGCCTCCTCGCGCTTTACGCCCGATGTTGAGAAGTAGCGCACTTCGCATCCAAAGGCTGTGGCAAGGCGTGCAACCTCACGGCCGATATTACCCATGCCGATGATACCCCATTTCTTGCCACGAAGCTCAAAGGTGAAGCGGTCGTAACAAAAGGCGCGGTCTGCCTTAGAGTATCTGCCGTCATGGAAGTACTCATCAAAATATACGATGTTGCGTGCCAAGGCAAGTGCCGATGCAAGGGTTGTCTCGGCTACAGATGTTGTTGAGTAACCTACGGCATTTTTAACCTCGATGCCGAGCTCCTTAGCGGTCTCCAAGTCAACATTGTTCATACCTGTTGCAGCTACGCAAATAAGCTTCAAATCAGGAAGTTGGCGCATCGCGTCACCATCAATAACAACCTTATTGGTGATAGCAATCTGCACCCCCTTAAGGCGCTCTACAACCTGCTCCTTTGCGGTGTTCTCGTATGCTATATACTCGCCCTGTGAGGTTATCTTATCAAGGCTACGACCAGCGATGCTGTACTCGTCCAAAAAAACAATTTTCTTCATATCTATTCAGTTTTAGTTTCGTTCCTAAATTCTCCAATTAAATCCCTTATTACTACCGAGGCACAGCCTATGCCAAAGAGGGCAGGGATGTATGATATAGTACCCACATTTGACTTTTTGTTCTGCTCCTCGCAAAGAATCATTGCACCTTCGCGCACTGGCTCAGGTGAGAATACTGCCCAAAATCCGCGTTTTATGCCAATTTTATGCAGACGCTTGCGGAGCATATGCGCCAAAGGGCAGTGGTGTGTTTTGGCAATATCCTTAATCTCCATAAGCGTAGGGTCGGTCTTTGCTCCTGCGCCCATCGAGCTAACCAAAGGGATACCTCTGTCAAGCGCACCCTTTATAAGTGCAAGCTTTGGCGATAGGGTATCTATGGCATCTACGACATAGTCGAACTTGTCACTATCAAGAAGTGCATCTGTCTCATCATCCTTGATAAATCGGTTAACGATGCTAAGTTCCAACTCGGGGTTTATATCCTTGAGACGCTCGGCGAGGATATCACACTTTTCGCGTCCCAAGGTAGAGTGTAGGGCGACAAGCTGACGGTTAATGTTGCTTTCTGAGACCTTATCAGCATCGGCAATGGTCATGCGACCTACTCCCGCGCGTACAATCATCTCTGCGGCGTATGCACCTACGCCACCTACGCCAACAACCAAAACATTGGCATTCTGAAGTATGCTTAACTTCTCCTCTCCAAGTAGTAACTCTGTGCGTTCTAACCAGTTAACCATTTTTAATAAGTCTCTTATAATTCTTCTCTATGCACTCCTTTACTTCTTCAATGTTGATGCCTCGTAGTTGTGCAACTTCGCTGTAGACCTGCTCAATATCTCCCTTGTCCTGCTCGGCATCGGTCTCGCAAAAGAGTAGGTCGAGAGGCATCTTTGTTATCACCTCGCGCGTCTTAGGCGAGCGTAGCGAACGGGGTCCAAAGGAGAGATAATACCCTCGCTCAATACATCTTTGTGCCTGCTGCCACGAGCCAATAAAGCCATGAAAAAGAATACCTCGAAGAGTGCTGTAGCTTTTGAGTATGTTTAATACATCTTCGATAGCTTTAACTACATGTAGTACAACGGGTTTGTTTGCCCTTATTGCTCCATCAAGATGCTCTCTAAAGAGCCTTTTTTGATGCTCTTTATCCACCTCGCAAGCGTAGTCGAGACCCGTCTCGCCAACAATATCACAGCACGAAAAATCGGGCAACTCAACACACTCCTCTGCTCTCCATGGATGTATACCCGCCATTGTTGGCGATGGCACATCCTCTCGCGGATTGTGCGTGTGAATATCGATATATTCTGTTTTTACAATCTTTGTCACGACTACAAAAATAATCATTTTTTTGGAACGAACCTATTTGCAGGCATATTTTATAAAGTGAAAGGTAAAGTATGCTCCGCATAAGATTTATAAATATGCGTCGCAGACACCAAACTTTTCAGTTTTCACTTTTCACTTTTCAGTTTCATTTTGTTCCCATTCGGAGAGATAATTGTCAAAATGATTGGTCGTTTCGGAAAAAAGTCGTATCTTCGTGCGCATTTTATTGTGTATATGTATGCATGATGAAATCTGCTTGAAAACAAACACATAACATAAACTAATTCAATTTATTCTAACAAACAGTTTTTATGTCGAAAAACATTAAATTATGTAAAGGTCTCGACATCAAGCTCGTAGGTAAGGCTGAGGCAGTAGTGGAGAACGCTCCATTGGCTAAGTCTTATGCTGTTAGTCCGCTTGATTATGAGAACGTTACACCTAAGCTGTTGGTTAAGGTTGGCGACAAGGTCGAGGCAGGAACTGCGTTGTTCTTCGATAAGAACAACCCACGCATCTTGTTCACCTCACCTGTTAGCGGTGTTGTTTCTGCAATCAACCGCGGTGAGAAGCGTAAGCTTTTGAATATCGCTATTGAGCCTGACCAGACACAGGTGGCAAAGGAGCTTAAGGTGGTGAACCCAGCTAAGGCTGATCGTTCTGAGATTGTCGAGATGCTTCTTGAGTCAGGTCTTTGGACCTCAATCGTAGAGCGCCCTTATGGTGTTATTGCTAACCCAGATGCTAAGCCTAAGGCAATCTTCGTGTCAGCATTCGACTCAGCACCTCTCGCTCCAGACTACAACTTCGTGTTGAAGTCAGAGAAGGCGAACATCGAGGCAGGTATGGCTGTGTTGGCACGCCTAACTGATGGCAAGGTACACCTCTCAGCTCGTAAGGGTGACGAGGGTTACATGTCAGAGATCAAGGGTGTGGAGTATCACACATTCTCTGGTAAGCACCCAGTGGGTAATGTAGGTGTTCAGATTCACCACATCGACCGTATCGCTAAGGGTGATATCGTTTGGACTGTAAACATCCAGGATGTTGCAATGATTGGTCGCTTGGTTACTACAGGTAAGCTCGATATGTCTAAGACTATCGCAGTTGTAGGTAGCGAGGCTAAGAAGCCATGCTACAAGCGTATCATCGCAGGTGCAGCAGTTGAGTCTATCGTAGGTAAGGTAGATGCATCTGTTCGTGTTATCGCTGGTGATGTTCTTACAGGTACAAAGACTGCTGCTGATGGTTACATCGCTGTTAAGGCAAACATGTTGAGCCTTATCCCTGAGGGTGATGTTTACGAGTTGCTCGGTTGGGCAATGCCTCGTTTCCACCGCTTCTCAGTATCGCGTGCTTACTTCTCATGGCTTTGCCCTAAGAAGGAGTACAAGCTCGATACTAACCTCAATGGTGGTGAGCGTCCATTCGTAGTTACAGGTCTTTACGAGAACTACTTGCCAATGGATGTATATGTGTCATACTTGTTGAAGGCGTGTCTTGTTAAGGATCTTGACAAGATGGAGAACCTCGGTATCTACGAGTTGTTGCCTGAGGATTTGGCACTCTGCGAGTTCGTTGATCCTTCAAAGATCGAGATGCAGCAGATTTTGCGTGATGGTATTAACCTAATGATTAAGGAGAGCTAAGCTATGGGATTGCGTAATTTTGTTGATAAGATTAAGCCTACCTTCTCAGAGGGCGGTAAGCTCAGTTTCTTGCACTCGACATTCGAGGGCTTCGAGACTTTCCTTTTTGTTCCTAACACAACAACTACTAAGGGTGCCCACATCCGCGACTGTAACGATATCAAGCGCGTTATGATCGTTGTTGTTATGGCTCTTATCCCAGCGTTGTTGATGGGTATGTACAACATCGGTTATCAGGCTGGCGTTGAGGGTATTCTCCCAGCGTTCTGGTTCGGTTTCCTTAAGATGTTGCCTATGATCATCGTATCTTATGTTACAGGTCTTGCAATCGAGTTCGCATTTGCACAGAAGCGTAAGCATGAGATCAACGAGGGTTTCCTTGTAACAGGTTTGCTCATCCCTATGGTTATGCCAGTATCTGTGCCATTGTGGATTGTAGCTCTCTCAACTGCATTTGCTGTAATCATCGGTAAGGAGGTATTCGGTGGTACAGGTATGAATGTCTTCAACCCAGCGTTGTTGGCTCGTGCCTTTGCATTCTTCGCTTACACTCCACAGATGTCTGGTGAGGCTGTATGGTATGCAGATTCTACTACTGGTGCTACAGCTCTTGAGCAGCTTGGCACTACTGGTCAGATGCAGTGGAGCGCTCTTGATGCATTCATTGGTTTGATTCCTGGTTCTATGGGTGAGACCTCTACAGCTGCTATCTTGCTTGGTGCTGCTGTATTGCTCTTCACAGGTGTTGCTTCATGGCGCATCATGTTGTCTGTATTCGTAGGTGGCTTGGCATTCGGTTACTTGTTCGATGTTGTAGGCTTGACAGAGTTCCCAGCATACTACCACTTGTTGGTTGGTGGTTTCGCGTTCGGTGCTGTATTCATGGCTACTGACCCTGTTACCTCTGCACAGACAAACACTGGTAAGTGGATTTATGGTTTCATGGTAGGTGCTTTGGCTATCCTTATCCGTGTTATCAACCCAGCATACCCAGAGGGTATGATGCTTTCTATCCTCTTCATGAACGCACTTGCACCTACAATCGACTACTTCGTAGTTGAGCGTAACATTGCTCGTCGTAAGAAGCTAATTAAGAACATCTAATAAGCGAGGAACTATGGCAATAAATAAAAATTCTAACACATATATCATCATCTACACTGTTGTGATGGTGGTTATCGTAGGTACTTTGCTCGCATTCCTTGCAACAAGCCTAAAGCCTATGCAGGATGCAAATGTTCTTAACGAGCAGAAGGTATCTATCATGAAGGCCTTTGGTGAGGCAGAGTTGAACTTCGACGATGTGGTAACTATTGGTCGTCTTAACGGTGGCGAGTTCGCAGCTGTAACTGAGGCGCAGGATGTTGCTAATGTATTTGAGATGCTTGGTAACCGTAAGGCGTTGGCTGAGGCTACAGATGCCCTTCCAATCTTCAAGTTTGAGAAGGATGGTGCAACAAAGTTCGTTTTGCCTATCGTAGGTAAGGGTCTTTGGGGTGACATCTGGGGCTATGTATCATTGCAGCAGACAGAGGATAATGTAATGATTACAGGTATCGTTATGGACCACGCTGGTGAGACTCCAGGTCTTGGTGCTGAGATTGCAACTGAGGCTGTTCAGAAGGCATTCGAGGGCAAGAAACTCTACAATGCTGAGGGTGAGTTCGCTGTTCGTATGCAGAAGGGTGGCGCTCAGAACGAGTATCAGGTAGATGCTATCACAGGTGGTACAAAGACTTGTGACGGTGTTAACGCTATGTTGGAGACCTCAATTAGCAAGTATGAGTCATTCTTGTGTGCTACCGAGGCAGCTGCTGAGGAGTGCTGTTGTGGCGAGTGCTGCGGTGAGGCTGATGTTGAACTAAATAATGAGGAGGAGTAAGCTATGAAACTAAGCAAGAATTTTACAAATCCTTTGGCAGCAAATAACCCTGTTATCGTTCAGATCTTGGGTATCTGCTCTGCGTTGGCGGTAACTGTAAAGTTGGAGCCAGCCTTTGTTATGGGTCTCTCTGTAACATTCGTATGTGCATTCTCTAACCTTATCATGTCATTGTTGCGTAAGGGTGTGCCATCGCGTATTCGTATCATCGTGCAGTTGGTTGTTATTGCAACCTTGGTAATCGTTGTGGACCAGTTCCTCCGCGCATTCATGTATGATGTATCTAAGCAGCTATCTGTATATGTTGGTTTGATTATCACCAACTGTATCGTGATGGGTCGTGTTGAGGCATTTGCTTTGGGTAACAAGCCTTGGGACTCATTTGTTGATGGTGTTGCTAATGGTTTGGGCTATGCCTTTATCTTGGTGTTGGTAGCCTTCTTCCGTGAGTTGTTCGGCTCAGGTGAGTTGTTTGGTATTACAATTCTTGGTGATTGGTATACTCCAAACGCCTTGATGCTCTTCCCACCAATGGCACTTATCATCATTGGCTGTATCATCTGGGTACACCGTACACTTAATAAGGATTTACAGGAAAAATAGGAGGGTAGCGTATGTTAAATTTGTTTATCAATTCGGTATTTATCGAGAACATGGTCTTCGCATACTTCTTCGGTATGTGTTCATACATTGCCGTTTCGAAGAGCGTAAAGACTGCTATTGGCTTGGGTGCTGCTGTAACCTTCGTTCAGCTTATGACCGTGCCTTTGAACTACCTTCTTAACCAGTATGTATTGGCTCCAAATGCATTGGCAGAGGGTGTTGATCTAAGCTTCTTGTCATTCATCTTGTTCATCGCCGTTATTGCAGCGTTCGTGCAGTTGGTGGAGATGATTGTGGAGAAGTTCTCACCATCGTTGTATAATAGCCTTGGTATCTTCTTGCCACTTATCGCTGTAAACTGTGCCATCATGGGTGGTTCATTGTTCATGCAGCAGATGGTAGGTACAGAGATTAACACATTTGGCGACTCTGTTGTCTATGGTCTTGGCTCAGGTATTGGTTGGTGGTTGGCTATCGTTATGATGGCTGCTATTCGTGAGAAGATTGAGTACTCACATGTTCCTGCTGCGATGAAGGGTCCTGGTATCACTTTCATCATCACAGGTTTGATGGGTATGGCGTTCATGATCTTCTCTGGTATTCAGTTGTAAACCTTTAATAAGAGTAAGAATATGGAATTCAATGTTATTTTATGGGCAGTTATTGCCTTTCTTGTGGTGACACTCGTGTTGGTGGCGCTACTACTCTTTGCAAAGGCAAAACTTACATCATCAGGTGCTGTTAAGATTAACATCAACGATGGTGATAAGGTGTTGGAGGTAGAGTCTGGTTCTACACTTCTTAACACACTCTCTGAGCAGGGCATCTTCCTTCCATCTGCATGTGGTGGTAAGGGTGCTTGTGGTCAGTGCAAGTGCCAGGTAGTATCTGGTGGTGGTGAGATTCTTCCTACTGAGCGTGGTTTCTTCAACCGTCGTGAGATTAACGAGGGCTGGAGACTTGGTTGCCAGGTTAAGGTTAAGGAGGATATCGCTATCAAGGTTCCTGCTTCTGTTCTTAGCATCAAGAAGTGGGAGTGTGAGGTTGTATCTAACAACAATGTTGCAACCTTTATCAAGGAGTTCGTTGTTAAGCTTCCTGAGGGTGAGCATCTAAACTTCCGCTCTGGTGGTTATATTCAGATTGATGTTCCTGCAATCACTGTTGATTACAAGGATATCGATGTTGATCCAGAGTACCGCGAGGATTGGGAGAAGATGGGCGTATTTAACCTTAAGATGGTTAACCCAGAGCCACAGGTTCGTGCATACTCATGTGCTACATATCCTGCTGAGGGTGATATCATCAAGCTTAATGTTCGTATCGCAACACCTCCATTTGACCGTGCTACAGGTGGCTTTATGAATGTTAACCCAGGTGTATGTTCATCATATATCTACTCTCTAAAGCCAGGTGATAAGATTATCATGTCAGGTCCATTCGGTGAGTTCTTCTTGCCAGATAACCTTTCAGATGATCAGGAGCTCGTATTTATCGGTGGTGGTGCAGGTATGGCGCCTATGCGTTCACACATCATGCACCTCTTCAAGACTCTTAAGACTGGTCGTAAGGTTAACTTCTTCTATGGTGCTCGTTCACTTAAGGAGGCTTTCTACCTTGATGACTACTATCAGATCGAGAAGGAGTTCCCTAACTTCAAGTTCCACCTTGCATTGGATCGTCCAGATCCAGTTGCTGATGAGGCGGGTGTACCTTATGTTGCAGGCTTCGTACACAATGTTCTTTATGAGACATATCTTAAGAACCATGACGAGCCAGAGGGCATCATCTACCTAATGTGTGGACCTCCAATGATGGCGCAGTCTGTAGTTAACCTACTTGATAGCCTCGGAGTTCCTTCGGAGAATATCTTGTTCGATAACTTCGGCGCATAATTTCCGATTTTATAGGGCATCTTCGTCCTATCCCTAAAAGTAAGACCCTTTGGGCTGTAGGTAAAACTACTATCCCAAAGGGCCTTCTTTTGTGATAGAACAAATCTGCTCATCTAAAATCGAAAATTCGGCCGTGGTGCTGAGTAACTGACCTATCCTAAACAAAATATCGTGGGCTGTACTTTCTGTTTTGAATAGTGCTGAAAAAATTGTATATTTGCAAATATTCTTATTGCTATGCAGATATATAGATATATACTTATTGCCTTGTTGGTGTTTGTTGTAGGTTGTACCACGCCACAACATACCTTGGAGCTTATCAATCGCTCGGAGTCTGTGGCTGAGGAACACCCCGACTCGTCATTGTTGCTTATCGAGCAGGTCAACAAGCGCAGTGTCAGGGGCAAGCAGGATAAGGCACACTACCGCCTTGTCTATAGTGAGGCGCTGTATCACAACCAGATAGACTCGGACTGCGATAGCCTCACCCGCCCACTCTTCGACTACTACTATTACAGCGACCAGCACGAGGAGCGCGCCCGCGCTATGTATCAGCACGGCTTGGTGATGCGTAATGCCCAAAAAAGTGCCGAGGCTATGCATGCCCTATTAGAGGCTGAGGAGTCGTTGCAACATTGCGACAATCCTCGATTGTTGGGCTTAGTTTATCGTACTATGGGTGATATTTATGGCGAGGGGTGTCTATATCAAAATGCATTAGAGGCTTATAAACAGGCGTATTCTATATTTGATAATTTGTCCTTGGAGTTTCATTCAATGTATGGATTATTAAACATAAGTGACGCTTATACATCCTTAAAACAATACGATATTGCTGAAGAGTGTTTAATAACTTTACTTGACTATTCAGCAGAGTTGCAACACAAAGAACTATATTGTTATGTTGTAGATCGTCTTTGTGATCTATATGTATATACACATCGATATGGAGAGATAGAGAGGTATCTTGATGTTTTAGACGATAGTTATTTATACGTTGGATTTGAGATACAGAGATACTACTATAAGGCCATACTTTATAGTTATAAAGGCAATAGGGATAATGCTATTAAATTTCTTAATTTAGCAGATTGTTGTACTAATCCAAATACTATTGAGGTAGAGTATCTCAAATCCATTGTTTATTATAATCTTGGTGATACTGTACAAGCAACTTATTGGTTGCAACAGAATAAGTTACAACAAGAGAAGTTTTTGTTGAGTATCTTGGAGTTGCCTATTTTGAATACACAGATAGAACTATTAAAGCAGGATATGGATATTGCTAAGGAGCGTGCCCAAAGCTTGCGATTTAGATATCTTGCTATATCTGTAATGTTGCTGTTTATTGTTCTTGGAATATCATTGTATGTGCGTCATAGGATGATAATGCAACGACATGAAATAGAAAAATATATATCCATGATTGGAGAACTGAAGCAGAGCCACACAAATAGTTCTTCTAAGATTTTAGATGAAGTGAGAAGTGTTTATGGTAGCAAGTTCTCAAATATGAATAATCTTCTTGAGATATACTACGAACACGGCAACACTTCGCGAGAATCTCACAAAATTGTTGAGCAGGTAAAATCTATTGTTAACTCTATGCGTAACGATAGTGACTCGATTACTCAACTTGAGAGGGTGGTAAATTTGCATCACGATAATATCCTTGTATCAATCCAAGACAGCAATATCCATTTGTCGGATAGAGAGTATAAGTATATTGTGTATATGTTGTCGGGACTATCCAATCGCTCAATATGCCTACTGCTCAATATCGATGATGTTGCACTATATAGAGTCAAGTATAAGGTTAAGAATAAGATGATTGAGGGCGGCTTATATGACAAAGTTACTGAAATATTCGCAAAGTGAGATTATAACACATTGATTATCAGGAGTATTATATTTTTATAATATCATACAACTCTGTAACTGCTTGATAATCAGTGTAGAGAGATTTTTCCAATACTCTCTATATTTAATACGTTGATAATCTGTATGATACAAAACGAGAGGGGAGATTTTCTACCTCTCGTTTTCATTGTTATGTGCTTATATATGGGTAAATTTGCAACAAACAAATCTATTAAACTTCTAATTATGAAAAAGGTATTTTTACTTCTGTTGATTGCTGCATTTCTACCACTAACAAGCGTAGTCGCACAATCTAATGATCCAACCCCAAATCCAGATTTGGTGGTCCCGATTAAGCCATTTAAGCCTCAACCTCCTATTAAGCCACGCTCTATTGTAGAGCCTGATATCGAGGCGTGCTACAGCAACGACACTCTTGTATTCGTGTTTAACGCAGATCTTGGCAAAGCAGATATTGTTGTAACAAATCTAATAACGGGTGATGCGTGGAGCGAGAGTGTTGAAGGGTTGTGTACTACATCAATTATACTTTCAGACGATGCTGGTTACTATACAATAACCATCCATACTGATGCAGGTGACTACTATGGCGAGTTCTCGCTGTAATAAGACAACCAAAATCTTTTAATTGTCCTAAAGCCCGACACTTTAGTTTGGGCTTTAGGATAGTTCCATAAATACTACTTTTAGGCTGTCCGTTAAACCTAACTTCCAACTTATTATACACAACAAACGACAGTCAGGGCGTGCTATGCGCGGTCTTGATTGGTTTGTTGTAAGTATTGGAAGACTTGGTTTAGTCAATCAAGAGCCGCGCATTGTTTTTAGACACACTACAAAACAATGCAAAAGATGAAGAAGCTAAATGATATTAAGGATATTGAGTCTCTTGTGGCTGGAGAGTTGTACCTATTCAGTGCTATAGGAGAACAATCACACAAACAAAACAAACTCTTAGGAGTGCTTAGCGATGTGGTGGATGACACAATATATTTAGAGAGTTCGACACACGATTATTGTAATTATAGGGATGTTCTATAAATTAGTAAATTAAGTTTAACAATAGGTAGTTTTATTTTATATTTCGGTTGCTTTTGTGTCTATTTCGGCATCTATCTTATCTTTCCTCGGTTGCTATGCCCGCATAGCGCCCTCGAAATAGATAAGAAATCTGTTCGAAATATCCAACAAAATCAACTCGACCTAATTTATAGAACCT
>JAFYRL010000125.1 GCA_017546975.1 Alistipes sp. | reverse complement strand
GCGTGAGCTACGAAAGTATATTAACTACTACAATAACGACCGTATTAAACTAAAATTAAACGGAAAGAGTCCGGTGCAATACCGAACTCTTTACCAATAAATCTATTTAATAATCCGTCCAATCTTTTGGGGTCAGATCAATGTGGTTGCCCAATTTTATTTATATTATCAAGTAGTAATTATCAAGGTTACTTTTTTGGGCTCTCCTTGATTTTTTGAAGTTCGTACATTCTGTCGCGGTGCTTGGCAGCGCTTTGAAAATCGAGCTGTTTTGCAGCCTCCTCCATCGCTTTGCGGGCCTCGGTAATTAGCTCATCAATGCTCTCCTCCATGACGGTGCTATTCTTTGCTGTATATGTCGAGAAACTCTCCGCTACGGTGAGTGGTGCGTCAAAGCCTTTATATATCTGCTTCTCTATCTTTATGCCGTCGGTCTCGTCGTCGTAGCCATTTGCGATTAGAGGACTCTGTCCTGTGCCACTTTTGTGGGCGCTTCGAGGTAGTAGGCCATGCTCAAAGTTATATGCTATCTGCTTGGCACGGCGACGGTTACTCTCAGTAAGTGCGCGGCGCATAGTGTCTGTGACATTATCGCCATAGAGTACAGCAAGACCACGCTCATTGCGGGCTGCACGGCCCGATATCTGAGTTATAGAGCGTACATCGCGCAAGAAACCCTCCTTATCGGCATCGAGGATAATGGCGAGGCTAACATCCGGAAGGTCGATACCCTCGCGTAGAAGGTTAACACCCACGATAACATCTATGCGATCTTCGCGTAGGTCATCCAAGATTTTAATTCGATCCAGCGTGTCGATATCGGAGTGAAGATATGCATTCTTAACGCCTACATTATCCAAGTAGCGCGACATCTCCTCGGACATAGCCTTGGTGATAGTTGTGATAAGGGCCTTATTGCCACGCTTAATTGTATAGTTAAGTGTGTCAAGAATATCATCAATCTGTTGTTGTGATGGACGCACATTGAGCGCTGGGTCAATAACAAATGTCGGGCGTATAAGCTGCTCGACAATCTCACCCTCGCTAACATCTATCTCATAGTTTGATGGTGTAGCACTCACATATATCACCTTGCGCGCCATCTTCTCGAACTCTGGAAACATCAGGGGACGGTTGTCAAGGGCTGCAGGTAGGCGGAAGCCATACTCCACAAGGTTCTCCTTGCGAGCGCGGTCGCCACCAAACATGCCTCTAACCTGCGGTATGGTTACATGGCTCTCATCGATAACCGTAACAAAGTCATCTGGGAAGAAGTCCATCAAGCAGAATGGGCGTGAGCCAGGCTCTCGGCCGTCTAAGTAGCGGGAGTAGTTCTCGATACCTGAGCAGTAGCCCAGCTCGTTTATCATCTCAAGGTCATACTCCACGCGTTGCTTGATGCGCTGCGCCTCCATCTCTCTGCCTTCGCGCTCAAAGAAGGCTATCTGCTTACCCAAATCCTCGCGTATCTGCTCCAAGGCGCGCACAATATGTTCGCGCGTCGAGACAAAGAGATTACATGGGTAGATAGTGACACTATCCAAACTACCCAATCTCTGTCCCGTAGCTGGGTCTATGGTGTATATCGCCTCAATCTCCGTATCGAAGAATACAATTCTAAAGCATTGGTCGCCAAACTCGCCAAAGGAGGACATAATATCTATCGTGTCGCCCGTAACGCGGAAAGTTGATGGCTGTAGAGCATTGTCGCTGCGTGTGTATAGCGCATTGACAAGTTGTATGAGTAGGTCTTTGCGCATGTGGCGCTCACCTACGCTGAGCCTTATCGATGTAGAGTGGAAATCTTCGGGGTTGCCGCAACCGTAAATACATGAGACACTCGCCACAACAATAACATCTCTACGACCAGATAGTAGGGTGGCTACGGTCTTGAGTCGTAGCCTCTCAATCTCGTCATTTATCGAGAGATCCTTTTCGATGTATGTGTCGGTTGTAGGTAGGTATGCCTCCGGTTGATAGTAGTCGTAGTACGATACAAAATACTCAACAGCATTCTCCGGGAAGAAGTTCTTAAACTCCGAAAAGAGCTGTGCTGCAAGAGTCTTATTGTGGCTGATTACAAGCGTTGGCTTGTTTATCTTGGCTATGGCATTTGCTATGGTGAAGGTCTTACCCGAGCCTGTAACACCGAGTAGGGTTGTGCCTCTGTTCTGCTCAACGCATACAGATTGCACAATCTTATCTATTGCCTCTGGCTGGTCGCCTGTAGGACTATATGCCGAAACCAAGTTAAAGTTCATATCGCAAAAGTAGTCAAAATTCGTACAAATGCCAAATAAATATATGCCTCATCAGAAAATAAAGGGAGCGTCCATAGCTTTGTAACTTTTGGACGCTCCACATGTAATGTAGAATGTTATCTCTACTCGATTGTAGCCTTGTAGCCTGAGAATGGGTGAATAGATACAAGGTAGATGCTACCGTAGCGTGTAGTACCGGTAAACTTAGGGTGTGAGTTGCCAGAACCGATGCTTACGGTGTACTCATTCAATATAGCACTCTTAGGCTCGCTCATGAGGTCGTCAGAGTCTGTAATCCAGATACGAGTAAGAAGACCTGTAGCATTGTCAATCTCATAACCCCAGAGTGTTACTGCATGGTGCAATGACATGATATCTGCGCTGAGTGACACTGTCAAGCTTGCCATACCGTGCTCAAAAGCTCTAACGATAAGGTCACTAACATAAGCCAAACGCTCCTGACCCTGCAAGTTTGAACCCATACCCCAAAGATTATAGTTGTTGTAGCATACTGTGTATGTATATGCTGTAGTGAATGTGTCGTATGAGAAGTAGTCATAACCGCAGTACATGTGCTTCACAACATCGCTCCAGATGCTCTTCCAGAAGCCACCCTCAACTAAAGGTACTGCCTGTGAGCCTGCTGATGCATACTCGCCGCCATAAAGCTTGTTCTCGAAGTACCAAGGAATAGCCTGCTCAACATGACCGCCCTTATTGTTGTCCCAGCCGTCGTGGTAAAGCTCCATTAGTGCCAACTCATAAGGATTGTAGTTGCCATAGTACTTAGTACCTGGGCCATCAATAGCACCCGCAGGTAGATTGTTGCCGGCAGCCTTATAGCGATCCTGGAACCACTGAATCATATTAGATGCAGCAGCAGCCCAGCACATATTGATATCGCCGTTATCACCAGCACCCTTCTTATTTACATCATACCAACCAGAGGTTAGTGTAACGCCGTCAGCAAATACGATTGTCTTGCCACTCTGTACCTCTGTAGCGGTAATAGTAATTGTGTTAGAAGTCTGCGAACCCTTTATTGCGTAGATAGTATATGTGCCTGGTGTCGTAGTGGTGAACTTGTTGCCATTCATCACACCACCATTTACATAGATTGTTGACTTGCTGGTTACATTTGCACCATCCTGAATAACCATGAGTGTAGAGCTCTCCACACCGTTAGCACGGATAGTGTCGAGACTTGCTTCAAGGGTAATAGGCTTCTCCTCCTCAACAATCACCATCTTAGCAGTAACCTGTACCTCGTTTGAGGTATACTCCTTGTATGAAGCATAGAATTTGTAGATGCCTGGAGTCTCTGTAGAGAAGGTGTTGTTCTCTACGCTTGAGAGGTCATCAGCGTTGTATATAGCAGCATCTACCACCTCGCCATTAAGGGTTGCAGTAAATGTTGCTACTGATACGCCGTCAGCGTCGATAGTGTTCTTGTCAACGCTAAGGAGTAGCTCACTTGGCTGTGGTGGCTCAGGGGTATCTGATGCCTCCTTAGCAAAGATTGTGTACTCGTTTGATATACCGTTGGTGTTCTTTGCGTAGAACTTATACTCGCCAGCGTACTTTGTCTTGAAGCTATTGCCTTCGAGTGCCTCGTTAGTCTCAGCAAAGTAGATTGTTGCATCGATGATATTGCCCTTAGCATCCCTAATATCGAAGGTTGCAGTATCAGCACCATCTGCCGTAATCTCGCTCTTGTCGGCGCTGAGCAAAAGGCTCTGCATAGGTGTTGTTGTTGGCTCTGGGTCACATGCTACGATACCGAGCAATGCTACCAAAGCGAAAAATAATCTTTTCATGTTGTTAAATATGTAAAGGTGAGGAGGTCAACTCCTCACCTGTTTAAGGTTATTACTTTACTCGTGTAAGAGTGATGTCACCCAAAGCACATGCCTGAAGCTGTGGTGTGTCGGTATTGTTGAGGAATACCGATGGACGATAGATACCATAGCCGAACTCCTCGCCTGAGTGGTAAGCACCAATTGTGAGGGTGTTGCCATCAGCAGAGATTGTTACAGGGAATGTTGCTGGTGCAGTCCACTTATTTGTGTAGTCGCAGCCATAGAAGTCCACAGAACCCTCGCTGCCCCAGTTGTAGAGGTGGCATGAGCGAGATGAAGGGATAGATAGGGTGTTGCCCTCGCCAATCTCAAGGAAGATCTTTGGACCGTAGTCGCGGTAGATAAGGTTGTGTCCATTTGCATAGTAGTTAGGACGAGTATCAAGCAAATCTGATGGGAGGTAAACTGGCAACTTCTCATATACACCCTGAGCAGTAACCTCGAATGGGAAGCCGAGGATTACAAGGCGGTTCTGGTTGCGGTAGTCGGTGTTGCTCTTTGTGTCAACGCCCTGAGCGATAGTTACAATCTCAGTTACGCGTGCCTCCACCATGTTCTCCTGAACAAGATCGTATGTAAGCTCCCACTCACCAAGAAGTGATGTGAACAAGCCTGACTCTACGCGTGTAGCTGGCTCCTGTGCTGTTGTATAGTGTGTTGTAGCCTTGATTGTTGCTGTCTTCTCGGCATTCTTGATGCATACCAAAGCAGTGTACTCAACCTCTGGCCATAGCTCCTCCATAACGATAGTAAGACCTGTAGATGAGATTGAAGCTACCTGATCTGCGCTAAGTGGAGTACCCATGTTATCTGCGATATAGTCATCATCAAATCCCTCGGCACGACGCTCAGCAACCTCTGCTGTTGGGCGGAATACTACCTTTGCAGATTTAGCATCTTCAGAGTAGATATTTAGGTTAAGGGTATTGTATGCATTCTTCGCAGGCTCAGTAATAGAGATTGCTACCTCTGGAGCTGAAAGGGTCTTGCCTGGTGTGGTGAATGGAATAGTGCTAAGTGCTGTGGCACCCTTGTTATCCTTAACGAAGATTACGCAGTAGTAGTCAGTCTCAGGTGTAAGACCCTCGAATGTTGCGTCATTAGCTGTGGTTAGGTGCCATGAGCCTGAGTCACCACGCTGAATCATGCTACATACGATAGCCTCGCCACCAACACTTACATAGTAGTTGTAGTCAGCGACTGTACGAATCCAAACCCAGTACTCTGTAACTGTTGAGTCTGGAGTTGTCTTGATGCGTACAGATGTAGAAGAGATCTCTGATAGGTCAGTTGTCAAACCTGCGTTAGATACTGGCTTACGAAGAGTCTTGAACTCCTTGTAGTAAATCTGGCTGATGATGTTAGGGTATGGTGTTGAACCGTCTGACTGAGCAGCGATGATATAGTACTCACTATCCTCACGCATACGCATCTCGTAATCACCATAGCGGCCACCATTTGCCCACTCGACATCAAGTGGACCATTCTCACGAATAGCAATACCCTCAGTTCTGAAGTATGACTCAATATCCTGTCCGTATGCTGTCAATGAACCCTTATCAATACACTGGAACAAGATTGGACCAGGAAGATTGATGGTAAAGTTTACATTCTCGTAACCAATATCTGTGATTACAATAGCTCCCTGATCGCCACCATTCTGAGTTGTGAATGATAGTTTCGCTGGGTTGCTAAGGTAGCTGTTTGATGCTGCACGAAGCACTGTAAAGAGGGTGTAGTTAGTATTGCTGTTAAGATCCTCAATAGTGATGGTAGCACTCTCCTTAACCTCCGCTGTGTTACGAGCGAAGATCTCGTCGATTGTAGGGTTCTTGCTACCCTCAGCTACAACTGCATAACCAAGCTCGCCTGCCATGGTAGTTGTTACAGAGAAGCTGAAAGAGTTTGCCGTAACGCTCTCCTCCTTAAGTGTAATCTCAGGCTTTGTAGTGTTCCCTGGCTGTGGCTGTGGCTCACTCTCAAATGGAGTACAGCACACCGCGAACAGAATGCCCAATAAGGTTGCACAAATGGTAAATAGTTTTTTCATGGTTAGATTTTATTAAAAAGTTTACTTATATTGTTTCTTTTACACGGGCAAAGGTATAAAAAAAAGTGTAAAATACAAATTCTACACTTTTTAGTTTTTGGTATATGATAATCTTCGATTATTTACCAATAGAGTTAACCATGTTTTTGTTATTTCTGTCGGAAGTAGATCTGGATAGGCACACCTGAGAAGTCCCACTGCTCACGCAACTTGTTCTCCAAGAAACGACGATACGACTCCTTTATGTACTGTGGCAAATTCACAAAGAATGCAAACTGCGGAGTAGGTGTTGGGAGCTGTGTGACATACTTAATTTTGATGTACTTACCCTTTGTAGCTGCAGGAGGGTAGTTCTCAATAAGTGGCAAGAAGAACTCGTTGAGCTCTGATGTAGAGATGCGGCGCTTGCGTGACTCGTAGACACGAATAGCTGCCTGCAATACATCGAGAATTCGCTGCTTGTTAATCACCGAAGTAAAGATGATTGGAATATCACTAAATGGCGCCAACTTCTTCTCCAAGAACTCGCGCCATACCTTCATTGTGTTGCTATCCTTCTCTACCAAATCCCACTTATTTACCACGATAACGCAGCCCTTGCGGTTGCGGACAATGAGGTTGTGGATGTTGAGATCCTGAGACTCGATACCCTGCTCAGCATCAAGCATAAGTACGCATACATCTGAGTTCTCAATAGCGCGAATAGAACGCATTACTGAGTAGAACTCAAGGTCCTCTGTAACCTTACCCTTCTTACGCATACCTGCGGTGTCGATAAGGTAGAAGTCCATGCCGTACATGTTGTATCGGGTGTGGATAGAGTCGCGTGTAGTACCTGCAACATTTGTTACGATGTTACGCTCCTGACCAAGTAGGGCATTTGTCATAGATGACTTACCTACATTTGGACGACCTACGATGGTGATGCGTGGAAGAGTTGCGTCATACTCTGCAGAGGTGTCCTCTGGGAGGTTGGCAAGGATTGCATCCATCATATCGCCAGTACCGCTACCAGACATTGAGCTGATGCAGAATGGCTCTCCAAGGCCCAATGAGTGGAACTCGTGAGAGTAGTAAATAAGGTCATAGGTGTCCACCTTGTTACATACAAGGAGTACCTTCTTGCCTGAACGACGGAGAATATCTGCCATCATCATATCAAGGTCGGTGATGCCTGTACGCACCTCAACAAGGAATAGGATAAGGTCGGCCTCATCGATAGCCAACATTACCTGGCGGCGGATCTCCTCCTCGAAGATATCCTCAGAATTTACGGTGTAACCACCTGTGTCGATAACCGAGAACTCCTTACCGTTCCAATCGGTCTTACCATAGTGGCGATCGCGTGTTGTACCTGCAGTCTCGTCTACAATAGCCTGACGCTGACCTACAAGGCGATTAAACAGTGTTGACTTACCCACATTTGGGCGACCTACAATAGCAACCAAACTCATAGCTTTATATAGTTTTTGTTTCTCTTATGCGCATATTACGCCACAAAGATAAGTGAAATCATTGAATTTTGGAAACTTTATAAAATATTTACATAATATTTTGGTTTATTTATTTATAATAAGTATCTTTGAAGGATATTCAGAGTATAGTAAAGGTCTATGATGAAGGGTATAAAACATATAGTTGCTGTCGTTGCTGTGGTATTGGCTACTTTTGGGTGTAGTGATGCGGTAGTGGCGCAGGAGTATTTGTATCCATTTCCTGAGGTCGAGCAGCCAACAAACAAGGTCAAGGTGGAGTGGGGCGCAGGTATCGGTGCGGTCTACACGGGTATAGATAAAGTGTCTCTACCTGAGCTAAAGCTAAACAGCCATCTTGCCTTACAGGGTCATCTTGACATGGCGGTGGTTCTTGGCAAATACTTTGCTGTAGAGAGCGAGATTATATATCAAAAGGGTAAGATTGATGCCCTTTACAAAGATAAGTTGTACGAGGTTAATGCCTCGACTGTTGAGGTGCCTGTCATGGCGTCGTTGCGCTTGTGTGACGGTATGTTCAGAGTCGGAGGCGGTGTGTCGTTTGGCGTATTGTCAAGTAGTGGCTATTTGAATGGCTATGATAGCTATCTGTTTGGCCCAATAACCCCGACATGGAATTTGACTGCTGGGGTTGGAGTATATGTGGCTCGTATGGTGCTTATAGATTTGCGCTATACCCATGCACTTCAGGATAATATCAATCAGATTGGTAGCGCTAAGGGAAGGCCTGGCATAGACTTTAGTAGCCGCACACATAAGGTGAGCTTGGGTGCAACAATACTATTCTAAAGGAAGATATGAGTGAAGAGATAATAAAGGAGATTTTAGTTGAGGGTGTCGATGCAAGAGAGCTCTATGGCGTGCAGGATGCCTATCTGGAGCAGATGCGAGAGCTATGCCCTAAGGTTAAGATTGTTGCGCGTGGAAGCCATATAAAGGCGCTTGGTGCAAAGAGTGATGTTGCAGCGTTCGAGCGCAGGATGCAGGCACTTGTTGAGTATTACATAAAGTATGGACACATCTCATCGGAGGTGGTGTCACAGGCATTCTCATCAAGCCTTACAGAACTATCTGTAGAGCCACCCGCAGTGGATAAGGATGCTATAGTTTATGGTAATAATGGCGCGATAATTCGTGCCCGCACCGTAAATCAGCAGCGTCTAGTAAAGCTTGCGGAGAAGAATGATCTTCTGTTTGCTGTAGGCCCCGCTGGCTCTGGTAAGACATATACGGCTATCGCGTTGGCGGTAAGGGCTCTTAAGGAGCGTGAGGTGCGCCGCATAATCCTAACCCGTCCTGCGGTGGAGGCTGGTGAGAAGCTCGGCTTCCTGCCTGGTGATATGAAAGAGAAGCTCGACCCATATTTGCAGCCTCTGTATGATGCCTTGAACGATATGATACCTGCGGCAAAGTTGCAGAAGTATATTGAGGAGGGCACGGTGCAGATTGCGCCACTTGCCTATATGCGTGGTAGAACACTCGATAACGCCTTTGTTATCCTTGATGAGGCACAGAATACGACGCTCTCGCAGATTAAGATGTTCCTTACGCGTATGGGTCGCAATGCAAAGTTTATCGTTACGGGTGATGTGACACAGATAGATCTGCCTCGTCGCTCGGATAGTGGACTTACGCGTGCAATGGATACGCTCAAGAATATCGAGGGTATAGGTATTGTTGAGTTTGATAAGCGCGATATCGTGCGTCATCAACTTGTGAAGTATATCGTTGATGCTTTTGATAAGCGTGAGGAGTTGGAGAATGGATTGAAAACAAATAAAGATAATAAATAACATTAACTTATTAACAACTTTTTTATATGGATAAGAATTTGAAAGGCTTGAAGCCAGCATTAGTGTGGAAGCACTTTGCAGAGATTTGTAACATCCCACACCCTTCGCACCATGAGGATGCCATTCGTGCATATATCGTGAAGTGGGCTGAGGAGCTTGGTTTGGAGCATAAGGTTGATGAGGCTCAGAATGTATATGTATATAAGCCAGCAACTCCAGGTATGGAGGATCGTAAGGGTATTATCCTTCAGGCTCATACCGACATGGTGCCTCAGAAGAATAACGATAAGGAGTTCAACTTTGAGACTGACCCAATCGAGGCATACATCGATGGTGAGTGGGTAACTGCTAATGGTACAACTCTTGGTGCTGATAACGGTATCGGTTTGGCTGCTGCTATGGCTGCAATGGAGGATGCTGACCTTGTACACGGTCCATTGGAGTGCTTGTTCACAGCTACTGAGGAGACAGGTATGGATGGTGCTTTTGGTCTTAAGAGCGGTATGCTTAAGGGCGATATCCTTCTTAATCTTGACTCAGAGACTGAGGGTGAGTTGTATGTTGGTTGTGCTGGTGGTATGGATGTAAATGTTACATTCAAGTACCGTGAGCAGCCTTTGGAGGGTAAGTTTGCTGCCTATAAGGTTACTGTAAAGGGTCTTAAGGGTGGTCACTCAGGTATTCAGATTGGTACACAGCGTGCTAACGCTAATAAGGTGTTGTTCCGCTTGTTGCGTCAGGAGACTGAGTCATACGGCTTGGAGCTTGCATCTGTAGAGGGTGGTAACATGCGTAACGCTATCCCACGCGAGGCATGGGCAGTTGTTGTAGTTCGTGAGGCTGAGGCTGCTATCTTCGAGGCAAATGTTAAGTCATACGAGCAGGTTATTATCAAGGAGTTTGAGGGTATTGAGGACTCTATCGAGATCTTCGCAGAGCCTATCGAGTGCCCTAAGGTTATCATCCCACACCTTGAGTCACACTCTCTTATCCGTGCTATCTGTGGTTGCCCTAACGGTGTGCAGCGCATGTCTATCGCTATGGAGAACCTTGTTCAGACATCTTCAAACCTCGCTATCGTAGTATCTAACGGCTCTACAGTTGAGGTTAAGTGCTTGTTGCGCTCATCTGTAGATACAGAGAAGGCTGAGTTGGCAGGTGCTATCTCATCAGTATTTGAGCTTGCTGGTGCAGATGTTGAGCTATCGGGTGCTTACAGCGGTTGGAATCCAAATATGAAGTCTCCAATCTTGCATACTATGCTTGCATCGTACGAGAAGTTGTATGGTGTTAAGCCGTCTGTAACTGCTATCCACGCAGGTTTGGAGTGTGGTATCATCGGCGCTAAGTATCCAGGTATGGATATGATTTCGTTTGGTCCTACCATCTGCTACCCACACTCTCCAGATGAGAAGGTTGAGATTGCATCTGTAGCGAAGTTCTACGACTTCCTTTGCAATACAATCTCTAACGCGCCAGTTAAATAATCGATAAGTACTTTAGGGGGCCTTGTGCCCCCTTTAATAAACAACCCAAGCATGAAAGAACAAACCTTAGATAGACCTACTGTTAGTAGTGATGCTAAGTGGTTTGTGGTGGTAAACCCTACATCTGGATCAGGTAAGGGCCTCACCGATTTTCCATTGGTATCAAAGTTGTTGCGTGACAACGGCATAATTCACGAGGCGGTATTTACGGAGCATAAGCATCATGCCACAGAGCTCACCGTATCGGCTATCGAAAAGGGCTATCGTCACATCATTGTTGTAGGTGGTGATGGTACGCTGCATGAGGTGGTTAATGGCGTCTTTATACAGAAGCGTGTGGAGAGCTCCGAGATAACTATCGCTATGATATCCGCAGGTACGGGTAATGACTGGATTAGAATGTTCGGTATTCCTACGCGCTACTCCGAGGCTATTCGTGCAATCAAGGAGGGTTATACCTTCCTTCAGGATGTTGCCGAGGTGAGCTATGAGGAGTCTAAAGTGCGCCAGGTGCGTTATATGGCCAATGTTGCGGGTCTGGGCTTCGATGCAGCAGTGATTAAGCGTACACTCACAAGTAAGGCTAAGGGCTATCTCGGTCGTGGCGGTTATTTGTGGTGCCTTGTTCGCTCCTTCTTCTCATACCGTGCTGCAGGAACAAAGGTGTGGATAGATGATGAACTTGTATTCAACAACCTCTTGTTTAGTATCGCTATTGGTGTGGGTAAGTTCAATGGTGGTGGTATTCAGCAGTTGCCTGATGCTGTTGCGGATGATGGCCTTTTGGATGTTACCATGATACGCCCTGTGCATTGGTGGCATGTCATATTCCGTCTGCGCCGACTCTTTAATGGTACAATCTACTCTATTGGCCATGTGGTACATGCTCAGGGTAAGAAGGTGCGTATTGAGTCCTCACCTGAGACTCCGCTTGAGATTGATGGTGAGTTGTATGGTGGAACACCTGTACAGTTGCAGGTTATGCACCGCGAGGTGAGGGTGGTTATCAATAAGGCGTTTATTGATAAACTTAAATCGAAATAAGCTGTATAGCTCTGTTATACAACTTAAGGGATGTTCTATAAATTAGTAAATTAAGTTTAACAATATGTAGTTTTATTTTATATTTCGGTTGCTTTTGTGTCTATTTCGGCATCTATCTTATCTTTCCTCGGTTGCTATGCCCGCATAGCGCCCTCGAAAAAGAT
>JAFYRL010000124.1 GCA_017546975.1 Alistipes sp. | reverse complement strand
GGACAGTCACTTTTTCTTGTGAAGTTGTATAACAAGAGCTAATTTTAGGCGCACGAAGCTCGAAAAAGCGGAGTTTACTAGGCGTAAATGAGCATTTTGAGAGCAAGTGCAACGAAGAAGGAGCCTTGTTAGACAGCTTCTATTTTGGCATCATTACCTTTTATCTTACAATGGACAATGTCATAACCTGCATATTCTGATTGGCCTCCCACTTCTCGATAAACTCCTCGATAGGCTTAGTGTTACCCGAAGTATAGTTAATCGGATCCGACATCCACATAGGGGTGACATTACCCTTGTAGTCGAATGCGGCTGCACAAATATAGTATGGCGCATAGTCATAAATAACATCATAGACACTGAACTCTGGGCATGTATCGATAAGTAGGTCGTAGAAGATTGTCTCGTGTCCCGCCCACTCGTAATCCATCACTGAGAAAGGATATGCAAAGAGGTCGCGCGTAGGCTCGCTGGTCTTAACCTCGATTGTGATAACACCTACTGCGCTGTTTGGCGCATAGTTAGGTGCATAGTATCTAAACTCCTCAGGGTCGTAGTTATATAGATCCGATGGACGATAAGGGCCACCCACTACAACATCAGTGATTGTTATCTGACACTCGCTCTCTGGCTCGGTCTTAAAGATTTTGCTACATACATCCGTTGTAACCACACCACCGCTATAACCAAACGCAACGACGATATACTCAGTATCTGGGTATAGGGTATTTAGGTGGGTTGTAATCACACCCTTGAAGTTATATGTAAAGGATGAGAACTGACCTAAAGCCAAATCCAACAATGTCTGGCTGTCATAGCCAGCAGGGAGATAGGCTGTTGGAGTAATCATCAATGTATATGCCTCCTCTGGGTTTGAAGGGGTAATTCTAAGGTCCGCAACACGCACATAGCAGTTAGACACCTCGATGTTGATATCCAAATCCGACTGCTGCACCTGCTCGGTAGAGAAGTTATAGTAGCTTGGCTTAGCCACAACCTGATAATAGCCATCATACTCCGCAATAGGGTAGACAAGGGCTGTATAGAGGGTATAAGATGATAGCTCGGTAGAGATAACTTTATTGCCCTTATAAGCAATACCATCCAATACCTCCTGAAGGGTACGACCACCGCTAAGGTTTGAGCTACATGCCACAATCCACTCATCGGCGATGCTCTTCATAAACTCATCAGTAATGGTTGCGTCATCGCCAAGATACAAGATATCATTACCATCAACAATCTTTACAAGGTAGTAGCCATCCCAACTCTCAGGCTTAATGCTCAACTCCACCTCTGCGCCATTAACAGCTACACTAAGATCGAAGTTAACATCCTGCAATGGAGCGTAATCAGGTTCAATAATCGCCCATGAGATATCTGTTACAGGCTCATACGATGTACCATCCTCCGAAAACTTCACACCATAGATATACAATACAGACTTAATACCTGGAAGTACCTTATTCCACTGCACACGCTGCGCACCCTTGAACACAACCTGAACAGCCTCCATATAGGCCTTTAGGCTCATACCATTGCGTATAGCACCATTCTCGAATGCGTAATAATCATCCTCCCAAAGCAACTCCGGAGTAGTGATATTACCACTCTGGAAGTATGAGACCTCCTCAAGATACATGATATAGAACATATCGTTATCCTTAGGCGTCACCTCGGTGATTGCAGATGCTGCATGCACCTCCTCGATAGTGATAGCAAATGCACCATCAGCACCAAGCTGCTTAACAGTCAAGCTCTTGCTCTTTGCCTTGGGGTACTCAACGCTGATTGTTGCTGTACGCTGAGCCTCGCTTCTATTAGCAGCAACGGTAAAACAGATCTTATTAGCCTCAACACTAACATCTACAATCCACTCTACATCCTCCTTAACAGAGAGTGCTGCACCCTCAACGCTATTGGCAACGCTATAGTTAACACTATACTCGCCACCAGCAGCTACCACCTCAACCTCAGGGGCGATAGTGATAATAGGCTCGCTACCTGTTAGCACATCCTTGTTATCGCATGCCACAAGAGCAACCATTGCGACACACATCGCTAAAACATACTTAGTAAACTTTTTCATATAGTATTACGATTTATAATAATCTATCACAACCACAAATATAGTGAAATATCTTTAGGGATGTTCTATAAATTAGTAAATTAAGTTTAACAATAGGTAGTTTTATTTTATATTTCGGTTGCTTTTGTGTCTATTTCGGCATCTATCTTATCTTTCCTCGGTTGCTATGCCCGCATAGCGCACTCAAAAAAGATAAGAAATCTGTTCGAAATATCCAACAAAATAAACTCGACCTAATTTATAGAACCTCCCTTTACTATGGCTATATGATAGAGCATAAAAAAAGTGACTATCCAACAATAATGGACAGTCACTTTTTTCTTGTGAAGTTGTATAACAAGAGCTAATTTTAGGCGCACGAAGCTCGAAAAAGCGGAGTTTACTAAGCGTAAATGAGTATTTTGAGAGCAAGTGCAACGCTAAAGAAGCCTTGTTAGACAGCTTCCTTATCATATAGTATATACATGAATGCTTAGAATGCGTAACCCACAGAGATTGTAGTCACACCCATGCGGCCCTTGAAAGATAACTCTTTGATATTAGCAATGCGGCTGATATCAGATACACGACCTACGCTGATAGTGTAAACATCGTATGAGAATGCAATACCATAGTTAAGACCTGTCTGGATACGATTAAATGCATTATCACCAGCAGCACCATCATCATCCGAACCATTGAATAGGTTAATAGACTGCTCAAACTCTTCACCCTCGATTGCCTGCTTTCCAGAGATATTTACACGGAAATTAAGACCTGCGTATGGAGTCACTGCAAATGTATTATTCTCAAACGATAGACGCATAGATACATTTACAGGGATGTTCAAAGCAAACATACTTGTCTTGTAATAATCTGCACCAAACGCGCCAGCAAAAAGCTCTGACAACTCCTCCTTACCAAATAGATACTGCAAATTAGCACCATACTCAACAAAGATAGGAAGACCCTTAACAATATGGTATGACTCCAAGTAACCGAAAGTGATACCACTCTTCACTGGGTACATAATCTCGCACTCATGACTGTAATCCTTCCAATTGATATGAGCATTGTTAATACCGAAATAAGCTCTGTGATAGTTCTCAGTAGGCATCTGCTTAATCATCTTCTCAGCATCGCGTGTAGCGTTATAGAACGATGCGCTCTGAGCCATAAGGCTTGGTGTGATTGCAAAAAGTGCAACAATTAGTAGTGCATAGAATCTCTTCATAGCGTTTATAAAAGTTTATCTGTTAGTAATTATTTCAAATAGATAACACAAATATAGCAATTATTCCCTAAACTGCAACATCCCAACTAAAAAATTGGTCGAAGTATATAGCCGTAGCTATACTTCTCGGCAGTAAGGCGATATGGATCATGTGGCTGTGCACCCCAAGTGTTATCACCACCCAAGCCACGCTGAGCCAAGTCAATATGGAGCACCACCTCACGGCGAGGCTCAACATCTGAGTAGTGCATCTGCTTCTTTGAGAAGCCTGGATCCAAATCCTCAGAACGATAAGGCATCGCACTGATGCTTAGTGGCTGAAGTCCCTCAACACGAACACCTACGCCCTCACTATTTGTAAGTTCCAACCAGCGAACATCCGTCTTATTTCCCGACTCCTGAGGGCGAACATAAGGGAAGAGCTGCTCATCTGTGCTCTGCTCATAGATGCCTATAAACGAAGACTCCTTACGGTCTGAGTAGTTCTCCCAAGGACCACGGCCATAATATTTAAGGTTCTTGAAGTCCTCAGGTAGCATCATACGCATACCAAAGCGTGGCAACTCTGATACATACTCACCCTTACGCTCCCAATCAACCTCTACCTTAAGCGCGCCATCAGCCATAAAGGTGTATGTAGTAGTAAGAAGCGATGGAGCATCTACCAACTCGCAAACACTACGCACAACGAGCATATTACCCTTCGTATCGTATGATGACTCAATAGTTTTACGGCGGTTTGTGCGCCATGCATTTGCTGTGCGCTGCATACCTGCCGCCCAGTCATTATCTGTTGGGGCACGCCAGAACCATGGCTCAGGGAGCTGAGTAAAGATATCCTTATCTCCCGAGACATAACGCACCAAGCGGCCATTGTTCTTATTGAACAAAACAGCTACATCGCCAACAGAGGCAACCAACCAATCCTCACCCTCACGGATTTTTACATGGCGATGACCATCCTTTACAGAGTAGTCGTAATCGCTAAGTGCAAACTGCTCAGAGGCAACCTCATAGCCCTCAGGGATAAGTGGATGCTCGACACTCTGCAAGGCGTATAGGTTAAGCATATACTCCTTACCCGTCTTAAGCTCTGGGAGCACGATAGTTGCATCTGTACTCTTACCTGCCTTACACTTAACATCTACAATCTCACCCTCGGCAACCTGTTCGCCCTCACAGAGGAGCTTATACACAAATTTATAACCACTCAAATCGTTGAAGTTAAAGTCGTTGTGAATACGAACTACACCACCTTCAAGCAGTTCAAAGTTGATATCCTGATATACCTTCTTCACCTCGTACAATCCCGGATGTGGCGTACGGTCAGGGAGAAGCAGACCATTACAACAGAAGTTCTCATCATGTGGATACATCCAAGCACCATAGTCACCACCATAAGCCCAATAGTGACGACTATCCTTACCTACGGCATCAATACCCTGATCTACCCAGTCCCAGATAAAGCCGCCCTGCATGTGCTTACCAAGCGACATGATATCGAAGTACTCGCGGAAGTTACCCGTAGAGTTACCCATGGCGTGCGCAAACTCACAGAGGATATAAGGCTTACTTAGACCCTCATACTCGGCATATTGGCGGAACTCACCCATAGGTGGATACATCGGACAGATAATATCTGTATGAGCGCCACCATAGCCCTGCTCCAACTGCACAAAGCGGGTCTTATCTCTCTCCTTAATCCATGTGTACATCTCGCCATAGACCTCGCCGTCGCTACTCTCATTACCCATAGACCAAAGAATTACCGAAGGGTGGTTCTTATCGCGCTCAACCATAGAACGGACTCTGTCGTGATGCGTACCCTTCCACTCGGCACGATGTGAAGGGTGGAACTCAGGATATGACTCTTGCCAGCCCGTACCACAACCATGCGCCTCGATATTTGCCTCATCTACAAGCAAGATACCATACTCATCACATAGGTCATACCACTCCGTAGGTTGTGGATAGTGACTTGTACGCACAGCATTGATATTAAACTGCTTCATAAGGGCTATATCCTTAAGCATAAGCTCTCTATTAACCACATGGCCCGTAGCTGGGTTGTGCTCATGGATATTTACGCCATTTATCATCAAAGGCTGGCCATTAAGCAGTAGCTGAGCATTACGAATCTCCACCTTGCGGAAGCCCGTACGCGCAGATGTGGACTCAATAACGCGGCCATCAGCACCCTTAAGCGTCACAACAGTCGTATATAGATTTGGCATCTCATGGCTCCAAGCATCTACCTTCGCAAGTTGCTTTTCAAAGACCACCTCAGCCATAGCACCTGCCTCGACAACAAGTTGCTCACTATCCTTAATCAAGACTCTGCCCTCCTTATCAACAAGAGACAACTCCACAGCACCTGCAAACCTATACGACAACGCATTCTCGATTGTCACTGTAGATGTGTATAGACCTCGCTTATAGCCCTCATCAAGGTCTGCAACCACATACATATCGGCAACACGCACATTATCCACGCTATAGACCTTTACTCCACGGTCAAATCCCGATAAGCGCCAGAAGTCCTGATCTTCGAGGTATGAGCCATCCGACCAGCGAAGTCCCTTGACTGCAAGGACATTCTCACCACGCTGGATAAAGTTTGTAATATCAAACTCTACAGCGGTCTTTGTTCCCTCCGAGTAGCCTACCTCTATGCCGTTAATCCACACATACATAGCAGCCAAGCCCGACTCAAAGTGAAGTATCACCCTACGATTTGCCCAATCATCAGGTAGCGTAAAACGGTGGCGATAGCACCCCGTTGGGTTGTCATCATGTGGAATAAATGGAGGGTTCATAGGGAATGGATAGGTCACATTCGTATATATAGGCATACCATAGCCATTCACCTCCCAATTACCTGGCACATGGATTGTGTTCCACTCGCTATCATCATAGAGCACACTCTCAAACTCCTCAGGTGCCTCAGCAGGTGTCGCCGTCCAATGAAACTTCCACTCGCCGCTAATATCCATCACCCACTCAGAGGCTCCACGCTGTAGCGCCTCCTCCATCGATGCGTATGGTACAAGGGTTGCACGCGCAGGAAGTTTATTCACCTGATAAACCTCAGGCTGCTCCCAATACTCTCGCTGCTGAGCCATAGCCGCCACGGCAACTACAGCCATCCATATCGTTAATAATGCTCTTTTCATATTATTTAATAATAAGGTCTTCAACTCTAATCTTTGGCACATAGTGTACGCCACCCTCACGGTAGTAGGTTAGATTATCACCCTCGCTACACTCCTTAAGCTCTATACGCTCATTTGGACGACCTATGGCCAACACCAACAATGGCTCATAGCTAAGCCCCAAGAGCTCCTTTACAGGCTCGCGGTCAAAGGCGCCGATGCATATACCTCCTAAGCCAATCTCCACAGCCTGGAGAAGCATTGACTGCGCCACAATACCGAGATCCATATCGACATACTTAGACTCCTCAACCGTTGAGCATATCACGATAAAGGCGTTAGGCTCCGTACCCTCAAAAGGTAGATGTAGCTCAGGCAGTGCGCCTCCAAGGCGTATATGCTTCAACACCTTAGCCGCCTCATCTCCCAACACGGGGCGGAAGCGTAACACTTGCTGGTTGCGTGCCGAAGGACATAGTGTCGCCACCTCGATAATTCGGTGTAGCTGGTCCTCACGCACCTTGAAGTTTGCATCATAGCCACGATAGCTACGGTTATGCTGTAGGAGTCTACGGAGAGTCACAACACGGCGCTTTGCTGGCTGTGCAGTGTGATAGTCCTCCATCTTCTTTTCGAGATAATTATCTGCCATAGTTGGTTACTTTCTTACAAAGGTAGTAAAAAAATCAGTAATTAGAAATTAGTAACAGTTAAAAGCTGAAAAGCAGAGCCTTTTTTGAGCGATAGGTTCTAATGGGTTTCGATGGGTTTCATATCATAGTAACCCATTGTAACTCATATTAACTCATTGCAACCTATCTGTCCGCGTTGACGCTGCCTTGCGCTCCGCACAGCCATGCAGTTAAATGATGCCCGCGCATACCCACTTCTACCCACCAACTGCGCTTTTTAGGTCGTGCGTTTTATGGGTAGAATGGGTAGTTATGGGTAGGATGGGTAATAGGCAGTGCGGTAGTCCGCGTTGACGCTGCCTTGCGCTTTGCACAGCCATGCAGTTAAATGATGCTCGCGCTTACCCACTTCTACTCATCCTACCCACACTACCCATTTCTACCCACCAACTGCGCAAAAAAGAGACCCCACAAACAGTACTTCGAGTACTGCTCGTGGGATCAACATTAGTGTGGGCACAGATGTACCCTATACGAAGTTATTACTTCTTGGCAGGGAAATCCACACCGTAAATCTCCTTGAACAATGCGCGAACGCGTGCGTGGTAAGCCTCCTCTGAGTTATCGTAACGATTCTCACGAACGATAGGCTTAACCACCTTAGACTCATCAACAACAAGAGGTGTTACAGAGTATGTACGCTGCTTTGGTGTTGGAACCTCACCAATAGAGCTAACGCTCTTAGCTACGCCACCAGCTACTGCTGCATTTGCCTTAACGCTCTGTGTTGAAGCACCCTTACGCTTAAGAACTACATCACCTGCAACGCGTGGGTTAAGTGGTGTTGCCTGACCATACTGAAGCTGAGCTACACATGGGTAGTAAGTCTCAACAGCTGGCTGACCATAAGAATCAGTGTAGTTGTAAACGATAGGCTTGATAGTGATTGTGTTACCATCAGCAGATACCTCTACAGGGAAGCGTGAGTCAAGAACCAACTTACCCTCGTAGCTATATACTGGAGCACCCATATATGATGAGTCACCGATAGCCAACATGTAGAATGTGTAGTCGATACCGTAGTAGAATGCTGACAATGGGAACTCGCGCTCGATGTTGATAGGCAACCATACATTACCGGCAGCATCAATCTCAAGGTTCCACTTTGGACCGAAGTCATAGAACATATCAGCAACTGTAGCTACAGAGAACTCGCTTGATGTGAATAGGTCGTATGGAGTCTGAACTACATTCAAGTTGTATGCAGGATCTGCGAAGTTGTAACCGAGGCACAATAGACGGTTGAAACCGCGTGTACGGTTGTTGTAATCCTTAGCCATCTGCTGGAACTGAGCGAAGTACTCGTCAGTCTTGTTGCGGCTGATACCCCACTCCTCATACAAATCATAAATCTCCTCAGAGAGATAATCAGGATACTCAACACCTGAAGCGATTGTTACAGCAGAGGTATAGTTACCAACGCTCTTCCAGTAAGCCTCAGAGGTCTCTGTTGCAGCAACATACTGCTTCATAGGAGCTGTAGCCTCCCACTCACCACAAAGTGTAGTAAAGAGATTTGAGTTCACGCGTACAGGGTAGTTTGCGATAGGAGTAGTAACCTCAGCAACAGCTGTTGAGCCTACTGCATCAGGGTTGTTGCTTGAGCCCTCCCAGTTGTAAACAAGCATTGCAAGACGAGTTGTAGCGTTCTCACGGCTTGATACTGTGAAGTTAAAGCCATCCTTTGAGTTAATCTGCTCGATAGCAGTTAGATCAACATGAAGAGCGTTACCCATCTCCTTAAGAAGAGATGTATATGAGTACTGCTTAAGGATCTGATCGAACTCACGAACATAGTTACAAGCGAAGTAAACCTCAGTAACATCGTTTGTACCGTAGTTAGGGTTCTTGATGTTAAATGTAGCTGAGTATGGATCATTCTTATTCTCCACAGGAGTGATGATAACCTCTGGCTTTGGCAATGTCACCTCAGGCAATGTGAATGTTGTAGAGTTGAAGCTCTGAAGTGCACCCTCGTTATCGCCGATACTTGCTACCATTACACGGATCTCCTGGCCAGCCATACCCTTAGTATCGTTAAACCAGCCGTTGGTACCCCACTCAGCAGCGTTAAGGTGAAGCTCTGCAACATCGTCAGTTGAAGTGTGTGTACCGAATGACATCATAGCGAAGTATGAACCTACGAACCAACGCAAGTACTCCTCGTTGTTGTCAATCAAAGGCATAATCTCATTCTGGTACTCAGACTCAGTACAGATAAGGATATTGTAGAGCAATACATCCTCATCCTTAGTGAAGGTGATAGTAGCATCAACTGGAGTCTTGTTAGTAACCTTGATATCTACATTAGCCTCCATAGTCTGTGGCTCCATAGTAGTAATCAAAAGTCTCTGGTAGTAACCAGTCCAGTACTTCTCGCTATCGTAATCATCTGTATCAAGCTCATCCATCCACTTTACGAAGTCGTACATAGGGTTGTAGTAACCTGGATTCCAACCTGCAGGATATGCCCAGATTGTTGTCTCAAGGTTTGTCAACTCATCGAAGAATGACTTAAGCTCATAGTTGCCATCACCATCCTCATCAACGAAGCAGATACGCTCATTTGGGTCCTCCATGTATGCGTACTCACCAATAAGGAAGACGCCTGGCTCACCTGGAACCTTAGGATCAGCGTATGAAGCACCATTCTCAACGATGTTGCCATTCTCATCACGCTCATAGCTATAGTACTCATCATAGCGGATAGTCTTGTCAGTTGTTGTGTACTGACCAGCGTTGTAGAGCAACATATCGATCTCCATTGCACCCTCTCTCTTGCTGTAGTTGTACATAGGGAGTGAAGATGTAGAGTAGCGCAAAGCGTTACCGCGCTGCTTAACCTCATCAGGCATCTGAACGCGAAGGGCGAAACCGTCAGCCTTACGCTCAACGATAGTAATTACATCGCCATAAGCATCAGTAGTGAACTCAACGCAGTGAACAGGCAAGAGCTTGTTAGTCTTATTCTCACGGAAAGCGAAGAATACCTTGTAAGATGTTGCTGCCTCAAGACCCTGGATATGAATCTTGTGCTCAGATTGCGTATTTGCATTCTCAACCTCAGTCTTAACACCTGCATTCAAAATTGCTGATGCCTGAACCTCAGTGTCGCGCTGAACATAAGCGAACTCCTTAATACCCTGAACCTTCACGGTAATGTCCACCATTGTTGCAGATGGCTGACCTACTACAACCTCGAATGATGTTTCTACATCCTTACCACCATGCGTTTCAGGATCATTTGTACATGCACCAATTGCGAAGCCCGCAATAACTGCGCACATTACAAATAGTCTTTTAGTAAAATTTTTCATAAAGTTAATTATTTGGTTTTATTGTGTTTACACAGTATAGTTGTAAGCGTACAAAAGTACTTATAATCTTCCAATTATCAGCATTGATACCAATTATTTTAGCATGAAGTGCATAATTATACAGACGAACAGGCATATTCAAAGCCCAAACAAAACAATTGGCGCATCACATCCGTTCGGATGCAACGCGCCAATTTATCTATTAAAACCCTCAGGTTATAATGCGGTTACTTGTTCGCTCTGTATGATTTGGGTGATATGCCCGTAGCTCGCTTGAAGTACTTACCAAAGAATGATTGATTTGGAAAGTGTAGATATGTTGCAATCTGCTGAATAGTCATATCCGAAGATTGAAGCATTGCGCGAGCCTCAAGGATTACATGACTCTCTATCCACTCGCCTGCCGAGCGGCCTGTATGCTCCTTGACCAACTTCGAGAGATACTTAGGTGTAATGCACAACTCCCCAGCATAGAAACTGATAAGACGCTGCTCACGGTAGTGGGTCTGCACAAGTTCCAAGAACTTCGCCACCACGCTATTCTTATACTTATTCTGTGACGGCTCCTTGTTCTCGAACGAGGAGATACCGCCATAGTAGAATACTCGAATAAGGTTCTCAATAACCTGCAGACGGAAAGGGTTTTTGTCGTTTGCCGCAGCACGATACAACATCGCATAGAAGATACGCACAGCCATAAGCCTATCACTATCGATATAGGTAATAGGGTTATTGTACATATCAATATATTGATGCTGCCAGCCAGGAAGGTTTATCATATCGATAAAGCGCTTTGATAGCGCTATGGCATATCCCACAAAGTCATCACTACAAGAGAGCGCCTCTACAATCTGACCAGGCATAAGGTTAAGCAAGCGAGGTGACTCGACATGATACTCCACAAGGTTAACCCTCACAGAGCAACTACCCGAGGTACATATAACTATTATCGCATGGCTCAGTTTATGCGGCTCTTCGAAATCTATTGTTGAAGTAGCACCCTTGATACAAAATAGCGACAAGTCATCACCAATAACAATCGCCTCCTCTGGAAGCCTGTCTATGCCTATGTGTTCAACAAACCTTTTCATAACTCTCAAATCTTTATCACATCATCTAGCACAAAGTAACAACATAATAATGACATTATAAAACACTATTCGACCTTTTGACCTCTTTTCTCTATATAAAAGTCTATTATTTTTCTATTTTGTCTACATTTAGCATAATTACACTCCCTTGATAGTAACTCCATATAAAATGTTCAGGCTGCCTAACTGAAGTTAGACAGCCGTCACGGACACAAACAATTATTAACTTTTTACACTACTAAATTTTTACGCCTACAATTACACTTTTCTTTGCTCTCTAAATTTTTATTATTAAACTTATATTACTTACTTTTATTCTCTCAAGAGGTCATGTTTTTAATCCTTTTTCCTCTTGTTTCTGATGCAAAGATATGGCAAGAAAATCAATATTCCAAACAAAAAATATTTATAGCACCATAAGCAAAAACTATGCACAGAACAATATACGCATAGTACTTACACTACGCCATATTCACAATAAATACTAAATATAAGGCTAACAATAATTTAAGTTAAAATAACAAGCAAATAATACAATAGAAATATCGTCAAAAAAAATTTTATTGTTTTTTTATTATTTTTCTTCGCGCAAGCATTTACGCCCCCTGACAGCGCATTTTTCTGCTGTTACTCCTCCTTTACGCCGAGCATGCTATTATCCTCATCCTCTACATATACAGAAGATAGGCTACGCTTACGCTTCTCCTCCTTGACACCATACGAGATAATCTGTCGTGCAGAGGTGATAATGCTTGTTCCCTTATCCGCAGTAAGTATTTTTAGGCTATCAAAACACTTAAGCGTATCTTGGAAGCTATGCTCCACAGCATCGAAGCGCTCAGCAAAGAGTTGAACACGCTTAATCATGGTCTCGGCCTCCTTAACTATCTTCTCCTGATAGTGCAGCTGACGGCTCTGCGTCCACATAAGTTCCAAGACACGAAGATTCATATACATAGTCTGAGGGCCCATGATAAGCACACCCATATCGTAGGCATCGCGCCAGAGGGTATTATCATTCAGCAGCGCAAGGTTCAACGCTCCCTCATTGAACATATACATAAATACAAAGTTGAGCTTCGTATACTCCGAGTCGAGATAACGGCTATAATCCTTAGCCGCCAACGAACGCACATGGTCACGCACGCTGTCGATATGTTGCTTTAGGGCAATCTCACGCTCCACCTCGCTCTCGGCATTGACATACTTCTCATAAGCCACAAGGCTCACCTTGGAGTCGACAATAACATCGCGCTTATTAGGAAAGTGTAGGATGAAATCGGGAATAAGACGCCTATCGTCATCGCTACGAAGTGTGCGTCCTGCTCTATCTGTAAGACCCTGCTGTGTAGTATATTGTGCATTCTCCTCCAAGCCAAGGTCATCCAAGAGCTGACGGAGCTTCAACTCGCCAAAGTTACCCTGAACCTTAACCCTACCAAGCAATGCGCGCGTTAGACGGTCTGCCGTCTCGCCGAGCTCCTTGCTATTACGCATATTTGCCTCTATCGTAGCATCGAGGCGCGTCATAGAGTCGCTATGCTCCTTCTTGGTGTTATCCAACGCCTCGCGCATAAGTCTTAGGCTTAGGTTTATAGGGTCAACAATCTTAGATAGTTGCTCCACATTACGCTCACCTAACTCCTCCTGTCGCGCCTTAAGAACACTCTCCGAGGTGGCCTGCATCTGCTCCCTAATCATAGACATCTGCGCCTCCACCTGCTTAGCGTTCATCTCACGAAGCTCACTAAGCATTCTCTCGGAGTGCTCCTTAAGCTGACCTATTTGCAGTTCGTACGATTCACGAAGGCTCTCAATCTTACTTATTGCCACATCGCGCTCCACTGCCATAGACTGCAACGCCTCCTGAGTCTGCTGTACCCTATGGTTTAGGGCTCGTTGGCCCACAATATATCCTACGACAAACGCCACTACGACAATAATCGCAGAGACAACAATATATACATTCATAATCTACGACCTCTTAAAGTCCTGACCCGAAGGGGCTTGATATAATCTAATACCAAAGTGTGGCGCAAGAGCTATTATATATGATATAACCTCCGCCTGAAGATGCTCGTATGGCACCCAATTAACATCACTACTAAAGAAATATAGCTCTATAGGTAGACCCCACTCATTTGGCTGTAGCTGGCGCACCATAGCAATCATAGTGTGGTTAACCCTCGGATGACGATCTATATAACGGTTTACAGCACGCATATAGAGGTCGAGGTTTGTAACCGATGCGCCCTCCTCTGTAGTAGTCTTAATCTCGTTCATGAGCTTGGCTATAGCCTCATCGCGCTTCAATGCCTCAACATCACTATCGCCCATGATACTTAACGAGGTCATATCGATATTCAATGAGCGCTTCACGCGTCTACCACCCGTTTCACGCATAGCCTGCCAATTATAAAATGGCTCACTAACAAGTAGATAAGGTGCTATAGTCTGCACGGTATTATTCCATGCACGCACCTTAATGGTTGTAAGCGACACCTCCTCAACCATGCCATCAATACCACGGCTCGGCATCTCAATCCAGTCACCAACCTTAAGCATATTATTTGCAGAGAGCTGTACACCGGCAACAAGACCCATGAGCGTATCCTTAAAGATAAAAGAGATAACCGCCGCCGAGGCACCAAGACCGGTTAGAAGGCCTGCAGGTGAACGACCTACAAGTATTGCAATGATGAGTATCGCAGTGACAAGCACGATTATCACTTGAACAATTTGCAATAATCCGTCCAAAGGCTTACCCTGCCATGCTGGACGATGTACCATAATAGCGAAGAGAGCCTTGAAAAGTCGATGTATAAAGAGGGCAAAGGCTATTACAACATATATCTCTACACACTTATGTAGCGCCGAGATTATCCATGGCGAGCTGATGTTAAGGGCCTCAACCACAAGTGGCAACATAAGGTTGATTATCATAGGTGTTACAACTCCACATAGTCGCTTAAGCACCTTATCATCAAAGAGAATATTATCCCACTCTACCTTCGTGCGTGACACGACCCAACGCGTACCACGAATAACGCCCCACCTGAATACGAGGTTAATGACAAGGACTAGCAACATGAGGTAGATGATCACAATAGCGCCATCCAACACCTCAGCCGTGTGAGAGCTAAGCCCCCACTTTACTAATCGTTCGTACACCTCAGCCTTTATATTATCGTTAAACATAACATCAAACGCTTAGAATGAGTAACTTACGCCAACAAATACTGACTGATTGATACCACGACGCTTCACATCCTCCGCCTTGAAACTGTATGGAGGATTTACAACAGGGCGTGGTGATGTATGTAGTAGTTGATAGCCAAGTGTAACATCTATCTTGCTGTAGCTATCCATGCCCTGGAAGCGGAAACCTATACCACCCGCATAGATACCGCCAAAGCGCATACCATTATCAAATAGCACATTAGTACCCACATTCACAAAGTTAAATAAGCAGTTCTTACGCTTACCATAGAAGTAGTGAGCCGTAAGGTATGCTGGCATAAGCGTGTAGTTATACTGTGGCTGCACACCCACCTCAGCACCTACGCGCCAATGGTTATTTATAAGGTAGCCGCCACCATAAGTAAAGCTACCTCCGATGCGTGCCTGAGCCTTATAAGATCGCTCAACATCCTGGCCCTTAATCTCTGTGCGTGCACCTTCGTAGAATATCAATGCAAAACGGCCAGAAACAGTCTGCTCCCAGCCTTCATATTTGCGGGTTTTGCGCTCAATCTCCTCAGGCGTCTCACGACGCTTAGCCTCAACTGTTGGCACTGCCAATAGCACCAACACAAACAGCATAAATAATCTCTTCATATAGTTGTAGTTATACTTATTTTAATCCTCTAACACTCTTCTCCCATGCCCATGCAGACTTTAGCGTATCGCTAAGCTCTCTCTCTGCACGCCATCCGAGCTCCTCGTTTGCAAGTGTTGTATCTGCCCATACTGCGGTAACATCGCCCTGACGACGCGCTGCTACCTTATAGTTTAGTGTAAGGTCATTAGCCTGCTCAAAGCCCTTAACCAACTCAAAAACAGATACTGGCGCACCTGTACCAATATTAAAGACCTCATAACGGCTCTTACTACGACCCTCAACCATGCGGTTGATTGCCACAACATGCGCCTTAGCCAAGTCAACAACATCAATATAATCACGCAAGCATGAGCCGTCAGGCGTTGGGTAGTCATCGCCAAAGATACTCAAACACTCTCTAATACCCGCCGCAGTCTGGGTGATATATGGCACAAGGTTATTAGGCACACCACGAGGCAACTCACCAATACAAGCAGAAGGGTGCGCACCTATAGGGTTAAAGTAGCGCAAGGCGATACCATTGATTGCATCTGTCGAGGCTGTCATATCGCGCAAGATATCCTCAGACATCTGCTTTGTGTTACCATAAGGCGATGTTGCTGGCTTGCGTGGCGTAAGCTCCGTTACAGGCAACACATCTGCATCTCCATATACCGTTGCTGATGATGAGAATACGATGTTGTGACGACCATACTCCACCATAAGCTCAAGGATATTTACAAACGACAGCAAGTTATTGCGATAGTACTTCAATGGCTCAGCCACAGACTCGCCCACAGCCTTAAAGGCTGCAAAATGGATAACCGAGTCAAAGTCGTAACTCTCAAAGACCTTGCGCATAGCCTCCTTATCGCAGCAATCTGCCTCAATAAATGTTGGCTTAACACCCGTAATCTTAGCCACGCCCTCTAAGGATGAGGCATCACTATTTGAGAAGTTATCGACAACAACAACCTCATATCCCGCCTCAATAAGCTCTACTGTAGTGTGCGAGCCGATATATCCAGCGCCACCCGCAACAAGCACTCCTCGTCTATTCATCACAAAAAATCCTAAATATTAAAATGTTACAGCCGACACACATACGCCTGTAATCTTATTACCACAATCATCCACAAAATCAATTGTCATGGTGTAGGTACTATCGCCATTATCCTCGATTGTCATCACACCATCCACAATAGGTGCAGAGCCAAGAATATCACGATCATCATCATAAAGGTGATACCATGACCATACACCCAAGTACTCGTAACCTAAGAAACCTGGAAGAAGCATCTGCTCATTACCGAGGTCACACGAGACTACAAATGTACCTATAGGCATAACCTCTGCACTATTAGCTAATAGGTTTAGATAGAGGTTATCGCCCGTTGCACTATCCTCAACATATAGCACCCAAGTCTGCTTTCCCAACATATAGCTATCGCCATAGCACGACGCATAGATAGAGGGCTTGCTAAAGGCAATACCAAGGTCACCATTAAGTGTCGAGCAGTTATCCTTTACAGGCGATGGGTGGAAGTTATTTGTATTATCCACAGATATTGCATCACAGCGATATTTATGCCACTTGCCATTCTCATCGAGGAGTGTTACAAAGATAGACTCCTCGGTAACGGTTACGCTACCACTAACGAAGTCTGTCTCTTTGCCATCCTTACCATCCTCAACATATAGGTAACTTGAAAACTCCCCCACAACACCCGCTGTAGTACTGTTAGTTGTATCCCACACATAGTTTCCTACAGGCACATCGAACGAGATATTAAGGTTCTCGGCATGGGTTGATGCAAAGAGGTTAAGGAATAGGTATTTATGACCCTTAACGCACTTCACCTCGCCCGTAGATATATCGAAGCAATCACGCTCAGTTCCAAGAGCAATGTAGTAGTTATAATCACACTCTGTTGCACCGGTATTGTTGCCATGATACAAACCAGACAAATACTCAAACTGCGTAAACTCACTATCCTCCGCCCCAGCAGCCATCTGGCAAACGGTCACAACGCGTTCAATATTGCCATATAACAGAGTTATAGTAGCCTCACGCGCCACATCTGACTCATTGGCTGGAATGGTGAATATCAAGGTATTCTTAAGCGCACCACTCTCAACAACCCAATCCTCAGATGATGTTGCTACGACACTAACCCCCTCGATAGGATTTGTTATTCTGTACTTAACTGCGATATTCGCACCTACAGATGCAACATTAAACTTGCTGGTGTATGAGATTGAGAATGTAGTCTCCTTCTCCTTATCAAATATTGATAAGACCTTCTCACATGAAACCAATACAAAAGCAGATAGGACAAATAACAATATAAACTTTTTCATGCTCTATAACATCAAGCAACATTAAAAATCCAACACATAGTGTTGACTCAACAACCTTTCATCCGCCACACCCCGCATAAGCATCGCCGCGAATGAGGTATCATATTGACGCCAAAGATACAAAATCTTTCCTTAAAAATCGACTACTGATAAAAAGATGTCTTTATTGACCCCAATTTAATACCTCGCTATTGTGCCGTACAAAGAGACTCGTTTCATGGTTAACACTCCTTCGCACGGCCCCAAAACATCATATTTTCCACTACTGCATAGCATTGCATAAACATAGAAACATCTGCATAAAGTGCATTAAAACAGGCATAATGACAAAAATATTAGATTTTTTGCCTAAAATATGCTGATTTTTGTATGATATTTCATATCTTTGTAGATGCACCGCTACATGGTGGTGCTATATTAAAGCGATAAAACTATGAACGAATTGTACAACAAGGGCTGCGCCAGCATAGAGCAGGGCGATTACGATAAAGCTGTAGAGTACCTTACATCTGCCGCCGAGCAGGGAGATATCGAGGCTCAGTATCGATTAGGTATGTTATATCGCAAGGGCGAGGGTGTGAAGAGAGATTTCGACAAAGCTGCAATGCTCCTCTTTGATGCAGGAGTTCAGGGTCACGGCATAGCACAGTACATCATGGGTAAGTGCTACAGATATGGTGACGGCGTTATTGCAAGCCCTCGCGAGGCATTTATGTGGTATCGCGCAGGTGCTCGTTCAGGATATGCCAAGTCTCAGTTTGCAACAGCCGAATGTTACTATCAGGGTATAGGCATCGAGCAGGACTTCGCGCAGGCTGCGATATACTACCGAATGGCTGCAGAGCAGGACTTCACCAATGCACAGCTCGCCTTGGGTCAGTGCTACGACCAGGGCTTGGGTGTTGAGCAGAACGAGAAGGAGGCTTTCCACCTATTCTTGGAGGCCGCCAAGAAGGAGGATAACGACTACGCCATGTTTGTTGTGGGCAGCTGCTACGAGCAGGCTAAGGGTGTTGAGCGCGATATTGAGGAGGCGCGTGTATGGTACAGCAAGGCGGCAAAGGATGGATATGCCGATGCACTAAATGCACTGCACGACTTGGATGGTTTGATGGTATAACAAAAAAACGGATGGGTGTTGCCCATCCGTTTTTCATTTAATCGACTACAGGACGCACAGAGTGTCCATAGAAGCGCGTATCCCAACTACACTCATAATAGTCACTACCAAAGTATAGATAGTGTACACTATATACGGCATCGTCATCGAGCGTAGAGCACCAATAGTGTCCATACTTATCACGATTATTCAACGCCTTGCCATTGTAGCAACCTGCAGCAGGGAGGAATATAGAGTTGCCATTAGGGCCTATTACCGTAACACCATGCACACCCTGCATCGTGTCACTCTTCCACACGCACTCCTCGCACAACTCAATCACCTCACTCTCGGTAGGCATACGCCAGCCATCACCCCAATTAGCGGTCGCGGCATCATATAACTCGCTACCAGAGATATCATTTCCCAATACTACCCACTCATTCGAGTCGTTCATATCATAGGCATAGTCATTACCATTGAGATCCTCCCAATAGAGATAGGTGCGCAGCGAGTAATCGCTCTTTGTTCCTATCTCACCCCAAGCGAAGTAATCACCACAATCCTCAGGTGATGCTGCGCCAACATTGAAGTTTGCCCACTTAACACTCAAGCCCAAATCTACACTTTGGGGTGCAGGGTTTTGCTTAATATCAAACTCAATATACAGAGCATCATTCTCCACAGACACAATCTTTATGAGGGCTTGGCGCGACTCATGAGTTAAGTTTTGTGAAATGTTAAGGTCTACATTCTCATCAAGCAAACCTCGCGTTTTAGGGGTTAGAGTAATCCAACTTTGGGCATCTTGAGGTATTACAACCTTGCACTCCACATTACTCTGATAGCCCAACACACACACTCCATCAGTAAATGGCACGATATAACTCTTATCCACAGTTGGTATTATCGCATCTCTCTGTAGCTGCACAATACGGTAATGCAACACCAACTCATCATTATCTACCGCAACAACCCTAACTACTATCGAGCGCATATCATAGTTGGGATTTGCAGCCACCTCAAGCACAAAATCTCTACGCTCCACACCTCTACTTTCGACCACCTCAATCCACGACTTAGCCTCCTCAGGCACAATAACCTCACACTCTACATTTGCGAGAGCTGCGAGGGTCACACGACCACCATCTGAAGAGAGAGTAAAGCTCTCCTCACCCTCCAATACCATATTATCCTTTTGCGCCTGTGATACGACAACAATAACACTCTTATCCGCAGCAGTAATCACAAACTTAGCCTCACGAGAGGCATAGGTAAGCTCGGCACTAAAGGTTATCGTGACACCATCCTTGCAAGCCTTACCCGAAGTAATAGATGGCAAGCACCAATCTGAGTCTGATATAATCTGCCACTTGCGGTTAGTGTAGATAACGACATCAACACTACCACCCTCAGCAGAAATTGAAACTGACTCTTTGTCAATCTCCAAATAGCATGGTTCCTCCTCGGTTTTATTACACCCCACAAAGAGAACACCCATAAGCGTAAAAAGCAATAATAAGCGTTTCATATCTCTATACATTTATTGTTTCGTATCTTTTATGATACTGCAAATGTATATAATAAAATCTTAACTACCAAATAATAGTTAGGTGCAGATATAAGAATAGTTATAGATTTTCGTGATGGATTGTAGTAGCTAAAGCTGCAACAGAGACCTTACAATCTGGCACAGCCTCCTGAATGGCCCTGATACATGATGCAATCGTGGCACCTGTGGTTAAGACATCGTCCACAACAAGAATATGCTTACCGCGTAGCGACTCTACGCTACGCACACTAAACAGCGCCTCGACATTCTCCCAGCGCGCAGAGGCACTACGGCGGGCTTGAGAGGGGTTATTACGCACACGACGAACAGAGCGTGCATCTATCCCAAGTTGCATCTCGCGTGCTATACCATCTGCGATATATCGTGACTGATTATATCCGCGCTTAAGAGTCTTAAGCGGATGTAGCGGCACAGGAACGATAACATCTATATCATCATAGAGTCCCGACTCTCGAAGCAGTGCCCCATACCAGCGACCCATGGCATAGGCGAGTTGCCACTTACCCGAATACTTGAAGCGGTGCACAAGCTCCTGCCAACGGCTACCGCCCATATAAAAGAAGAGCGCTGAGGCCTGCTCCACAGGAACAATGCCGTCGAAACGCTCCTTAACGGGGTTATTCGTCTCCAACTGATAATTAGTCAGCGGAATATCAAAACGGCAACGGTTACATATAGAGTGCATACCCTCCTCGGTGTAGCCACCGCAGACTATGCAGCCATCGCCATATATCATAGTGCGCAACGAGCGCAGTATACTAACAAGCATCGACATCCACAACAAGCTTTACTCCCTTATAATCCTTATTCTCCGCAGTCAGCCTAATAACATCTGCAAGCAGATCACGGGCGCGCTGCATAGATGCACCCAACTCTATTTTGAGGAGTATCTCCGAGCGGTGCTCACCACGCAGTATCTCCAAGGCAGATGACACAGGACCCATAACACGACCTCCAAACTTCTTACGCATAAGGCCTGCGACATAGTGCGAAGCATGGTGCAGAAGTTCATAGTTCTCCGAACGAAGCTGCAGGCGCACAAGGTGCGAGAATGGTGGATAGCCAAAGTTCTTACGCTCGTTAAGCTCGGCACGCGCCATACCATGATAGTCACCCGAGGCAACATACTGTATTACGGGGTGCTTAGGTTGTGAGGTCTGGATAATAACACGACCTCTATCATTACGGCGACCAGCACGACCCGCAACCTGCATCATAAGCTGAAAGGTTCGCTCCGAGGCTCTGAAATCGGGCGTCGAGAGCAGGTTATCGGCATTAAGAATACCTACCGTAGCAACACCACCAAAGTCGAAGCCCTTGGTCACAATCTGTGTACCCACAAGAATATCGGACTCTCTATTTTGGAAGCTGCTGACAATACGCTTAAAGGCGCTCTCCGAGGTTGAAGTATCACTATCTAAGCGTTCAACACGCGCCTCGGGAAAGAGTCTTGATATCTCCTCGACAGCCTTCTCCGTACCAAAGCCCATAAGAGCCATATCCTGAATTTCGCAATTAGGACAGACCGTAGGCGTAGGAATATTATATCCACAATAGTGACACTCCATGCGCGCCGTAGACTTATGCTGTGTGAGCGTCACATTACAGTGAGGACAGCGGGGTGAATAGCCACATGTGCGGCACTGTATATATGGTGCATAACCGCGTCTATTCTGAAATAGGATAGCTTGGTCACCTGAAGACAAGGCACGCTCAACATCTCGCAACAAATCGAAGTTAAAGTGGGTCTTACGCTCACCACGCTTCACCGCACGAATAGTATCCGAGACCACAACCTCAGGGAGCACACCCTCACCCCAACGCTCCTTAAGTTCTACATAAGCATACTTGCCCGACAAAGCATTGAGGTAGCTCTCCAACGATGGCGTAGCACTGCCAAGAACAACCTTTGCCCCATACATCTTTCCCATAACAACCGCCATATCGCGGGAATTATAGCGTGGCGACATATCACTCTGCTTATAGTTTGCATCATGCTCCTCATCGACAACAACAAGACCCAGATTATTCAATGGCAGGAATATAGATGAGCGGACACCTACGACAAGTTCTCCACCACTTGCCGAGGCAAGGCGTAGATAGGTCTTACCACGACGCAGAGGTGTAAGGCGGGAGTGATAGGTTGTAACACGGCCCTCAAAAATTCGCTCAAGGCGCTCTACAAGCTGCGAGGTTACGACAATCTCTGGAACAAGCATTAGAACACTCTCACCACGCGAAAGAGTATCGGCGATAAGGTGCATATATATCTCCGTCTTACCAGAGCCTGTGACACCATGCAAAAGCGCCACCCTATTCTCCTCATGTGCCTTATGTATAGCATCAAGAGCCACGCGCTGTGCTTCGGAGAGCGTAGGAGATAGAAATCTCTCTCCGCCATATTTACGCTCTACAAGGCGCTGCTCAACCCTAACAACGCCCTGCTTGCGGAGCGCAAGAAGCTGTTCCGATGATATACTTAGCATACGACGCGGCACATAGCCATCATCAGCGCCATAACGACTAATGCTATCTGCGACACTATCCAAAAGTTCCACGCGCTTAGGGGCACGGCGGGCGTGCTTCTCCTTATACTCCAACAGAGCCTGCTCTGAGCAAAGCTCATCACTAAGTGAAACATAGCTCTCCATAGGAGGCTCGATGCTTCGTTCATCAAGCTCCACGAAGCTTGTCGCCGAGGGCTTAGCAAGTGACGGCAGTGCCATACGCATAACCTCTCCGAGGGTCGACATATAGTACTCTGCAATCCACTCCCAGAGGCGTTGTGCCTCGGCAGATACCAGGGGTGTGGCGTATAGGCGTTTGAGGATAGGTTTAAGGCGTGGGTAGTCGGGCTTTTTATCTGTTATCGCCCATACTATACCCGTATAAAAACGACTACTGCCAAACTGTACGACAACGGCATCGCCTACCCTAACAGCCAACTTCTCATCCAACGAGAATGTATACATTGGCTGCGCCAAGGGCAGAACTACCTGTGCGTAGAGCATGGCAGTAGTCTTATCTGTTTAGAGCTAAACTCCCTAAGGGGTTTAGAGCTTGTTCAAAGCATCGAAGCCCTGACCGTAAACACCCATTACAGAGCCTACAGTGAGGAATGCATTAGGATCCTGCTCACGAACGAGCTTCAAAATCATCGAAGTATCGCGCTTACGGCAAACAACCATAACGGCCTTAGATGGAGTCATTGAATATGAACCCATTGCATCGATAAGGGTAGCACCACGATTAGCCTTAACCTTAATCATCTCGGCCATAGCTGTATAATCCTTACAGAAGATCATAATCTGGTTAGACTGCTGGTTACCAGACTGAACAAAGTCTACGGTATAGCCAATCACTGCAATCATCATAAATCCATAGATCATACGCGCAAAGGCATCTGGAGAGAATGGCAAAATAGGAACCAACTCAATAAGCTCACCAGCTGCAACATTGTACTCAGAAGGCACCATGTTTACAGCAGTAGTAAGGAAGAGTGAACCGATAAGAATACCACAATCGGTCATAAGCAACACCTTACCATAGCTCACTGTACGGAACTTATTGATAATCATCGCAACGATATCAGTACCACCAGTTGAACCACCCTGCATGAATGACACTGCAATACCTACACCGCAAGATGCTGCACCCATAGCAACCAAAAGAATTCGCCATGAATCTACACCAACCACCATCTTAACCATGGTGTCGGCAGGCATAAAGCTTACAAGGTTGAACATCACCGACATCATCAAGATGCAGTAGAGAGTCTTGATACCAAACTTCCAACCTACGATCATAACACCGAGGACAAGAAGGATACAGTTAATCGCAAAGATCAAGTTACCGATGGTAAAGAAGTTTGCGACAACCTCAGAACCAGGGAATGTGCTTGAGAGAACGGCATTGATAAGTGTCGCCAAACCTGCGGCACCACCACCCATACCACCTGCGGGCAATACACACATCTGCCAACCAAAGGCGTAGCAGAACATACCAAAGGTCATCAAAATATACTCCTTGACGCCTACCAAAATGTCATGTAAAGATAGTTTCACTTTCATAGCTCTACAATTTATATCTTAATAAATTTTATGTTTTCAGGTTTTGCGCGACAAAAGTACAAACTTTCGCCCAAATCGTGCAATTTTTGTGAACTATTTTTAATACCAACAAGTTTTCTGCTCACCCATCTTGAATGAGAGCTTACCACCTGCGATAATCTCATCGTGTGTGATGTAGTTGCGATTCAACGCCTTACCATTAAGCTCAACGCTCTGGATGTAGCGTGCAGTCTCGCTATAGCCCTTACGCTCAACGATAAACTCACCACCCTCAACATCAATCTCTGCACGGTCAACCATAGGCACACCGATAACATACTTACCCGCAGCAGGCTCTACAGGGTAGAAGCCGAGAGTTGTCATAATGTACCAAGCAGACATCTGGCCAACATCCTCATTACCCGATAGACCATCAACATCTGTAGAGTACATCGTATCCATAACCTCGTACAAACGATCGGCAGCCTTCCAAGGCTCACCAAGCATAGTGTAGAAGTAGATAATATGGTGGCTTGGCTCATTACCATGTACATACTGACCGATAAGGCCTGAGATATCTGGAGTTACATCCTCACCCTCCATCTTAGTATCTGCGGTGAACAACTCATCAAGCTTAGCGATAGTCTGCTCAACACCACCGAAGCACTCAACCAACTTCTCCAAGTCGTGTGGTACCAACCATAGGTACTGCCAAGCGTTACCCTCGCAATACTCATTTGCAATACGCGATGCATTATATGGGTTGAAATCCTCGCGCCACTCACCTGTAGATGACTTACCTCGAGGGAAGCCTACAGTAGGATCAAAGTAGTTCATCCATGAGTGACTACGCTCCTCCAAGTACTGAGCCTCCTCCTTGCCAAGCATCTTAGCAACCTCATAGGCAGCTGCATCGGCAATAGCAAACTCCATATCGTGCGCAATAGACTCACCCTGAAGGTCGTTAGGCATATAGCCATACTGCTTACGGTACTTACCGCCACGAATATCATGCATAGCTGATTTGTAGATAGCCTTCCATGCACGCTCAGCGTCAATACCCTTGATGCCCTTAGCTACAACATCCGACACAGCGATGATGCCTGGAGAGCCAACCATACAACCATTATCCCAGCCCCACAAGTGCCAGATAGGTAGGAAGCCCTGCTCCTGGCAGATGTTAATCATCGTATTGATAACATCATCCATACGCTCAGGGTGTGTGATAGTCATGAGTGGGAGCTTTGCACGGTAGGTATCCCACAATGAGAAGGTTGTATAGGTGTCGTGACCAGGATTTACATGGACACGATTGTCAGCACCACGATATGTACCATCAACATCAGAGAAGAGAGATGGTGCTACATACATGTGGTAGATACCTGTGTAGAATATCTCCATCTGCTCATCCGATGCGCCATAGATACGAATCTTGCGAAGCTCATTCTGCCACTTAGCGCGTGTCTCAGCTCGCACAGTCTCAAAATCCTTATCCTTAACCTCTTCGTTGAAGTTAAGCTCAGCACCCTTAGGGCTTGTTGATGATAGAGCGACCTTAACACCAATCTGCTCACCCTCCTCAGTCTTGAAGTTGATGCGATAGTAGAAGCCATACTCGCCAATAGGCTCGAAACTCTCAAATGGCTTAGAGAACTCGATGACGAAGTAGACCTTCTGGTTGTTTGACCAGCCCCAGCTGTGACGGCGACCCTCGATGCGGGTATCGCTTACGGCCTGAGCATAGAGATCCTCTGGACGGTCGAAGCAACCACCATGCACAAGGTCAAGGATAACTGCCGCCTCATCGCTCTTAGGGAAGGTGTAGCGATGTAGACCACCACGCTCCGTAGCTGTCATCTCGGCAACGATATTATAGCGGGTCAAAGGCACTGAGTAGTAGCCTGGCTCAACAACCTCCTGAGAGCGGTCAGCCTCACTCCAGAAGCCTGTAGTGTAGTCACCCAAACGACCACGACCATACTCTACCGCACCCGTAACAGGCATAAGCGTAACATCAAATAAGTCACCGCAACCTGTTCCTGAGAGGTGGGTATGCGAGAAGCCGATAACCGAGTTTTCAGAGTCATGGTAACCAGAGCACCAATCCCACTCCTGAGTGATGCTGGTAGGGCCTACCTGGGTCATACCGAAAGGTGCATTAGCGCCCACAAATACATGACCATGACCACCAGAGCCAATCTTTGGATTTACCAACTCCGCATAGTCGGTCTTAGGCGTTGCAGTACAGCTTGCCAACATGGCAACAACTGCAAACAATGAGAAAAATCTTGTCTTCATCTTATTTTAGTTTTAGTTTCAATATCTTACTCTTCATAAGTTCGTCATGCGATATACGATAGCGGTTGATGCTCTTACTGCCAAGCTTCACAGCCTCGATATAGTCACCCTCGCCCTGACACTCAATGATGATTGTGCCATGTGTGGTATCAATCTCAACCTTATCGAAGCGTGGCGTTGTAAGGGTGTAGTATGGCTCTCCTGGGCAATCAGGATAGAGTCCCATCATAGAGAATACCGCCCAGGCAGACATCGTTCCCGTATCATCGTTTCCAGGTAGACCATTTGGCGTTGTAGTGTAATTCTCGCTAAGTAGCTGCTTAACAAGTTGTTGAGTACGCCACTCCTCGCCCTTGATGCGGCTAAAGAGATATGGATAGGCTATATCTGGTTCATTGGTTGGATCGTAGAGACCATTCTCAAAGACACGCCATAGACGCTCGGTAAATGGTTTCTCACCACCCATAATCTTTATAAGTCCCTCGATATCGTGTGGCACAAAGAAGGTGTAGTTCCAAGCGCTACCCTCATGGAAGCCTGTAGTATTCGAGAAGTTAGCTCCAGCCTCGGGGTCAAAAGGTGTGAGGAATGAGCCATCTGCATTTATTGGGCGGAGCGAGCCATACTCCTTAGAGTAGTAGTGTTTCCAACCCGCAGCACGGCGCTCCATCTTCACAGCAAAATCCTCCTCTCCCATAGCACGAGCAAAACTTGCAAGGGCATTATCTGCAACATAGTACTCCAAGGCGTGAGAGACGGAGTTATCGCCCGACATATCCTGAGCAAAGAGTCCCACAGGGATATAGCCATGCTCGATATATGGGTCGATATCTGGGCGCATGGTATTGCTCTGGCCCGGTGTTGTTGCTGAGCGCTTCATCGCCTCATAGGCGCCATAGACATCAAAATCTCTAAGGCCCTTAAGGTAGCTATCCACGATAACGGGTATCGCAGGGTCTCCCTCCATAGTAAAGGTCTCTCTGCCGTACAACTCCCAACGAGGCAACCAACCCCACTCCTTGGACATATCCACCATAGAGCGAATCATATCTGTCTGCACATCAGGGTAGACAAGGGTTAGGAGCTGATGCACATTGCGATAGGTATCCCACAATGAGAATACCGTATAGCGGTCATAATCCTTAGCAACGCCCGTAGCACCCGACTCCATCTTAGGATACTCGCCATTGACATCGCTAACGATATTTGGGTGTAGAAGTGAGTGATATAGCGCCGTATAGAAGATTGTTCGGTCAGCATCCGTACCTCCCGATACACGAATCTTACCGAGGGCATCGCTCCACTTATCATGTGCCAAGTCGCGCACATTACCAAAGCCACGGCTACCCACCTCTGTATTTAGGTTCTTGCGGGCATTCTCAATAGATGTATAGGAGATACCCACGCGCACCTCAACGATAGTGCCTGGCTCAACCTCTCCCAACGAGAAGTAGAAGCCTATATCATTACCCATCATCTCGCGCGAATAGCTCTCATATAGCTTATACTGACCACTATCGCCTGACCACTGAGCCTCGATGCCCGTCATCTCTGGCTGTAGTTTCCAATAGCCCGTATCCTTAGCCTGCTTATTTATGCGAACAACAAAATAGACTGGGAAGACAGCCTGATTAGTGTAGCAGAATGTTCCCAAGAGGCGCATACCCTCAACCTCCGTGTCATTAACCCTACGAAGCATAGCGCCCGACTCATTCGAGAGCGATGTACCCAAATCTACGAGGATATTAGCCTCGCCACCCTCAAGGAAGGTGTAACGCTCAACAGAGGCACGCTCCGAGGCTGTAACCTCAGCACGCACACTATACTTTTCGTAGGTTGTAGCGTAGTAGCCCACCTCGGCAACCTCATCGAAGTAGGTAGAGCCATGCTCATATCTATCTGGGAGCACCTCACCCACAGTAGGCATAGTTAAGATAGCTCCCAACTCAGGGCAGCCAACACCACTCAAAGCACCATGTGCAATACCCACGCTATACTTATTGCGGATATCATACGGAGCGCTCCACCAACGGTTATCCTTATCAAAGCGGTTGAGTGTAGAACCTGTAACATTAAAAGGCACAGCAGCCATCATACCATGAGGTACGACAGCTCCAGGATGCGTAACCGAGTAGTCGGCAGTACCGATAAAGGGGTCTACCCACTTTGTCGGCTCTTCGGCTCTAAGCCCCATGCTGAGCACAAGGGCAAATAGGGTTAATAGTACTCTTATCATATTTTCGTGTTATCTCTTTATCTTTATTACAAAGCCTCCACCTGCAGACATCCACAACTTCAACTCTCCATCTGCCGTAGTGCTATACTCATACTTTGACGCCTGCTCTTTATCATCGGCATATATCTCTATTTGGCTATATACCTCGCCTGCCAACGGAACTACTACTTCGCGTGGGGTATTTCCGTTAAGGCCAGCGATATATGTAGCATCTGAGCTATCTCGCCTCATGACGATATATTCGCCAATAGCACCCTCAAGGCACTCCTTAGAGTCCCATAGCGTTGGCATCTGGGCAACAAAGTGCGTGTAGTCAGGCTCTGCCTCATAATTCGTAGGCGAGTCACAGAGCATCGTAAGCGGGGCATCGTAGACCACATACATAGCCAACTGGTGGCATCGCGTACCCTGACTCATAGGACGAGAGTAGTCGGGGCGGTAATCCTCGCGGTATGCATTATGCATCGCACCCTGCGTATAGTCCATAGGTCCTGCTGCACCACGGATAAACGGGATAGTCACATCGTAGCCTATTTGGTCATGCTCCCTACCGAGCCACTTCATCGTCTCAAGGCCATGCACACCCTCAAAATTCACCACATTAGGGTATGTTCTTCCAAGTCCTGTTGGCTTGTAAACACCATGATAATCAACGAGCATATGGTATTTTGCTGCTATCTCGGCGACATCGTAGACAAACTCCACCATCTCCTGGTCATCGCGGTCGAGGAAGTCTACTTTCCAGCCCTTAACGCCAAGCTCAGAGTAGTGCTTACAGATACCCTCAATATCTCGGTTCAGAGCCCAATAGCCCGCCCAGAGGATAATACCAACATTACGCTCTGCTGCATAGTCAACCAACTCCTTAATATCAATCTCTGGCACCACCTGCATAAGGTCGGCAGCGAGATTTACCGACCAGCCCTCATCAAGGATAACATACTCGATACCAAAGCGTGAGGCGAAGTCGATATAGTATTTATATGTCTCGTTGTTGATGCCCACCTTAAAGTCGACACCCTCCAAGCCCCAGTCGTTCCACCACTCCCAGGCAACCTTACCCGGCTTAATCCATGAGGTATCCGCAATACGACTCTCATCGGCAAGTTTCCACACAAGGTTCTGCTCGGCAAGCTCCGCGTCACTCTCACCAATAGCCACTATACGCCATGGAAAGGCTCTTCTACCTTTGCCCTCTGCAATGTAGTCGTGGCGCGACTTCACGATGCCCTGCAACATATTGTGGCCACCCTGCTCTACCTCCTTAGGGCGTGGCGCAAACTCCGTATCAAGAACGCCATTCTTATCCCTATTAGAGAAGAACATACCTGGATAATCTTCGAGGTTTGACTCCGAGATCCAAAGCTTAAGGCCGTTGCGCTCAACAACAACGGGAGCAAATATCAATCTGCGCCAGTCGATATCCTTAATGGCTGTATAGTCATAGGTATTCTCGAACGAGGTCTCGTACTGCGTAGCGTAGTCCGTAGTGGCATTTGGGCGGTAGTTGGTGTATGGTATCCACGCCATATCATCCCCCTCAAAGGCGAACTCCGCAACCTCATCTATAATCTTATAACTACCTGAGCGCTTGGAGATGAAGCGATAAGCGACACCCTCATCGTAGGCACGAAGCTCGATGGCGAAGTCACGAAACTTTGCAATAGTACTATTATACTCCTTGGTCTTAGAATAACTAAATCGTACTGTACCACGCATTTCGCCCCACTTACCATGGTTTGTAGTCATAGAGAGACGCGAGGGAGCAACAACCTCGACACCACAATGCGATGCCGACCACATTAACTCCTCACCATTCATATCGAGAACTATCGTGTTATCTCCCGAAGGCGATGTTGCGTCAATACGGAGATCAACATTTACTGTGGTCTTGTTAGTGGTGACCCTCTGTGCCTCGACACCAAAGCACAACAACATCATCACACATATCGCAAATAACTTTTTCATAGGCTAAGACTTTTCTGCGGTTGATAGTAGTCCACACGCTGCCTCGATGTCCTCACCACGCGAAGCTCGCAGTGTGGTCTGTATACCACGCTTTGTAAGTGTATCACGAAACTCTATAATCTTCTCTAACTCAGGCGAGTAGAATGGAGAGTCTGGAATCTTATGGAAGCGGATAAGGTTGATGCGACACTTGATACCATCGAGCAGACGCGAGAGCTCCTTGATATGGCGGAATGAGCAGTTCATGCCCTCCAACACAATATACTCGAACGACACACGGCGCTGATGCGTAAAGTCATAGCGGCGCAATATGTCGCACACCTCCTTAATGGAGTAGGCATTCTCGATAGGCATAATCTCCTTGCGCTCCTCGGGGAAAGGGTTATGGAGCGACACGGCGATATGCACCTTAGACTCATCCAACAATCGTGGTAGGGTCTTTGCAACACCCGATGTAGAGACGGTGATACGCGTAGGCGACCACGCCAAGCCCCACTCCGAGGTGAGGATATCGAGGGTCTGCATAAGGTTGTCGATATTGTCGAGTGGCTCACCCATGCCCATAAAGACGAGGTTAGTGAGCTTATCGCGCTCAGGGATAGAGAGAATCTGATTGAGAATCTCTGTTGCCGAGAGCTGATGACGGAAGCCCATACGACCCGTAGCACAGAAGACACAACCCATGCGACAACCAGCCTGTGACGACACACAGAGAGTCATACGCTCACCATCAGGGATAAGCGCCGACTCAATAAACTCGCCCTGCGAGGTGCGGAAGAGGTACTTCTTCGTACCATCCTGCGACACCGAGACCTTCAATGGAGCGCTAAGACCCAACTCACACGCCTCCTTGAGTCTTTCGCGCGCAACCTTAGAGAGGTCGGTCATCGCATCTATATCTGTCACAAAGCGTGTATATAGCCATTTGGCTATCTGCTTAGGGGCAAAACGAGGAAGCTCAAGAGACTCACATAGGCCCTTTAGCTGCTCCATGGTTGCTCCATACAATGGCTTTTTGGTGGTGCTACTCATCGCTATAATCTATTATATCGACCACAAAGTTAATAAAAATAAGATATTTTTAGGGCGAATATTATTTTTTTTAGATTTTTATATATATCTTTGCATAGTGTAGTGTGCATATTTTGCGGCTACATCCCGTGTAAGTAATTAAAAACTAAAAAATTAACTATAAATGGAGATTAAGAAATCACCAAAAGCAGATCTTCAGAATAAGAGAATGCTTTTCTTGCTCTTCGGTCTTGCTGTAGCATTGGGCATCACCGGAATCGCTTTTTCACTAAGTTCTAAGCCTAAGGCTGGCGAGTACACACCTCCTAAGCGTGAGACTACCGAGATGGAGCAGGTCGACAACACACGACAGGATCAGCCAGAGACTCCACCAGAGCAGCAGAAGGCTCAGGCTCAGGTAGTAACAGATGTCCTTAACATCGTATCTAACGACCAGAAGATTGAGACTAACATCGTCTTCGTAGATGATGCTGACGACTTCAGCGACTTCGAGATGGTTATCGAGGAGAAGGAGGAGGATATCACCGAGGAGGAGATCTTCTTTACCGTAGAGGAGATGCCTAAGTTCCGTGGTGGTGGTCTTCCAGAGTTCCGTAACTGGGTACAGCAGAATGTAAAGTATCCTCAGATTGCTCTTGAGAACGGTATCCAGGGTAATGTGGTTGTACAGTTCGTTGTAGGTCCTGATGGCAAGATGACAAACTTCAAGGTTCTTCAGTCACCTGATAAGACCCTCGCAGATGCAACTATCGATGTATTGAAGAAGGCTAACGAGATGAAGAATGGCTGGAAGCCTGGTAAGCAGCGTGGTAAGCCTGTAAAGGTATCATTCACATTGCCTGTTGCTTTCAAGATCCAGATCTAAAATATCAATACAACAGTTTTTTGGGGGTGTTAACATTGTTACACCCCTTAATTATATAAATAGAATCATAAACATCCCTTGAATGAAAGAGGAAAACGAGAAGCCTAAGGGCAAAAGCAAAGAGCCAATACCTACTGTCGAGGAGCGCGAAACACGAGCTGTCCTTGTGGCCGTAATACGCGATAGCCAAAATCCCGATACAGCACAGGAGTACTTGGATGAGCTTGAGTTCTTGGCTGAAACAGCAAATATAAAGAGCGTAAAACGATTTACGCAGCGACTACCTCAGCCTATGTCTAAGATATATGTAGGCCCTGGTAAGCTACAGGAGATTGCTGAGTGGTGCAAGGAGCAGGAGATAGATATTGCCATATTCGATGACGAGCTATCACCAGCGCAGACACGCAACATCGAGCAGGCTATGCCTTGTAAAATCATGGACCGCACACGCCTAATCCTCGATATATTCATGTCCCGCGCACAGACAGCATACGCAAAGACTCAGGTAGAGCTCGCACAGAACGAGTATCTCTATCCACGACTTACGGGTATGTGGACACACTTGGAGCGTCAGCGTGGTGGTACAGGTACACGAGGTGGTGCCGGTGAGCGCGAGATTGAGACTGACCGCCGTATTGTGCGTAACCGTATCTCAAAGCTCAAGGAGGACCTCAAAAAGATTGACAGACAGATGGCTGTGCAGCGCTCTAACCGTGGTCAGATGGTGCGCGTAGCATTGGTGGGTTATACCAATGTAGGTAAGTCTACACTTATGAACCTGCTCTCGAAGAGCGAGGTGTTTGCCGAGAATAAGCTCTTCGCAACACTCGATACTACGGTGCGTAAGGTGGTCTTCGATAACCTGCCATTCCTTATGTCCGACACCGTGGGCTTCATCCGTAAGCTCCCAACGGAGCTTATCGAGTCCTTCAAGTCGACTCTTGACGAGGTGCGCGAGGCAGACCTACTCCTACATGTTGTGGATATATCACACCCTGGCTTCGAGGACCAGATTGCGGTGGTTAAGCAGACTCTTGCAGATATTGGTGCGGGCGACAAGCCTACATTCTTGATATTCAACAAGATTGATGCATACACATATACTCCTAAGGAGGAGGATGACCTCACACCTATAACCAAGGAGAACCTATCGTTGGAGGATTTGAAGAAGAGCTGGATAGCTAAGGCTAACACACCTTGTATCTTCATCTCGGCACGCGATAAGACGGGCGCGGAGAAGCTACGCTCGGACCTCTACGGCATGGTACGCGAGATACACGCAGGTCGTTACCCATTTAATAACTTCCTATACTAATAAGGTTATGGTAAAGATACTTAACGAGAAGAACTCTATTCTCAATAAGTTCCTCGCCCAGATGCGCGACAAGAACATTCAGGGCGACTCTATGCGCTTCCGCCGCAACATGGAGCGTGTAGGTGAGATTATGGCATATGAGATATCTAAGAGTCTAAGCTACAAGACCCGTATGGTGGAGACACCTCTCGGCATTGCTGCCGTGGAGGAGATTGACGACAACATCGTTATCGCAACGATACTTCGTGCTGGCCTACCATTTCATCAGGGTTTCCTAAACTTCTACGATGATGCTGAGAATGGCTTTGTTTCGGCATTCCGTAAGAGCCGACCAGATGGCAGCTTTATCGTGGAGGTGGAGTATGTGTCAACATCATCACTTGCGGATAAGACGCTTATTCTTGTTGACCCTATGCTCGCTACGGGAACATCGCTAATGTTGGTCTACGATGCTCTTGTTCGCCGTGCTGGAGAGCCTCGACACACTCACCTTGCTGCGATATTCGCATCGGAGCAGGGAGTGGACTATGTCAAGCGACACACAAACCCTGAGAAGTGTACATTGTGGTGCGCTGCGGTAGACCCTGAGCTTACCTCAAAGTCCTATATTGTGCCAGGTATTGGTGACGCGGGCGACCTTGCATACGGAGAGAAGCTATAAGAAGCTGTATAATAGAAAAGAGAGAGGCTGCCTTTTCTGGACTATCCTTTTTATTTTTAACTAATTGATTATCAGTGTTAGTTTTTATGAAAATTGCGAAATCCTACATAGAAGACTACATGGAGGTCGTAATTAAGCCAACTAACTGCGAGTACAAAGGTATATAAATCTTTTGAAAGTAAAGCACTGAAAACAAGCATCTTCCAAAGATGCATTGTGAATAGACAACGGTGGCGTATGAGAGAACTACACGGTTCACTACATACGCCACAATTATTAGACATTAACCAAACTATTGTGCTACTATTAAAACCTCTTTGCTTTGTTTTGTACTTAACACATATTTAATATCACAACTTTGATGAATTGTAACTTTCTTACCTAAATTTTCCAACATTGCCACAATCTCATCTACCGACGGGATGCCATTTGAACGATACGATATTGCCATTGTTGCATCTTGAAATTTAGCAAGCAATTGTTCAAATGCTTTATGTATGGTTTCTTGATTATTCCAAACATTCGGTTGTCTGTATAATCTCAAATGCCTGCTATTATAATCTATCTTATTGCTCCAATTATCATAATCAACAAGTCCATTTAGGAAATGATAGAAATCAGCGTAATCAACCCCTATTCCATTATCATTTAGATATGGTGTATCTATATAAACAAAATCATAACTCTCTTTAATATCAAATATATCTTTATTTATTGATCGACAATTTTCCCCGTTATTAAAAACTGCGGCATTTGCCTCTTCCACGAATCTCCGAAAATGTTCTTCAAATGGAGTATCCCAAGTTTTCTTATTGCCAAAACTACGCTCTACATCTTGTAAGCGAACATAAAGATTTTTGCGATGAAAAAGATTATATGGTCGTTTTATAATACAAGATTGGAATAAAGCGAAATATGCAATAGCCTGTTTGTAGGGGTTGTCTATTCTACGAATATTTGTAGAAACAATATCCAACCATTGATTCTCTTCATCCGTAAAATATATATCTCTAAATGTTTCTTCTATAAAAGTCGGATATGATACTTTTTGATGTTTATTTAGAAGTTTATCAACTTCTTCATTTCCCAATGTAACACTTGTGTTTTCTATTATAGCCTTTCCTATAATAGAGTTAAAAGGAAGAATATCATTGTATGTAACATTTTTACCCTCTTCTTTCAAACGAAAAGATATACAACCAGTTCCACCGAAAGCATCTAATGCAGAATGAAAGGGAATATGCTTAATACATTCCCATATCCAATCTGTAAATTTCTGTTTACTACCTTGATAACGGGTAGAAGGAAATTTCGCAAGATGTGGTATTTGTTCTGAAAAAAGGGATAACTGTGACGACATTATTCTATATGCTTAAATTTTTTATACTCTGAGATGTTCGTATAATAAGGTTTGGGTAACTCTGCCTTACGAGCCATGTCTGCTGTTAAATAATACATCCAGTAATCATTGAATATATCTTCACCAAGTGTTGAGAATGTCCCTTTTCCATTAATCAAGTCTTCTATTTTATGAACTGACCCTATATTCTTTGTGTTTCCACTACCTGGTCGGTCAATAGCGATCTCCCATTTTTCGCGTACAAAGAATTGGAAATTCTTGATTACAGATACAATCTCTTGAAGTTGATCCAGCGTGTAAGTTTTGCACTCATCAATATCTGCAACCATATCATAAATTACACCCAAAACAATATGCGCTTTATAAGCATTATAAGGATGTGTAATATTTTTTAGACTATTTCTTTCGCGAAAATATCCTGTAAAAGCTCCTAACGTTAGCCCATTTATATGAGTGGGTGTCTTTCGGTAACTGCTTTTCAAATCAACAGCAAAAAGATTTCCCTCGTCATCTTTGAATGTAATATCAGGGTAAAAATTCTGTTCTTTTGTCAATTCTATCGTCAGATTATTAGCTGTTGCAAATTCAATTATCTTTGGGAAAATATAGAGTTCAATAATCTTAGATATGACTTTAGTGTCTGCAGAAATAGTATAGATATTCTTATGAATATCCACAAAACCTTTTACGACCCAATTGCCATCATCAGTACTTATTGCATCTCCAAAGTCGTATACAGCATTACGCAGTAGTTCAATAAATTTTTCTTTAGTCATAGCCGCTATTATATTTAATGTTGCAAATATACTAAAAATATCTATAATATTAGGTGTAATACGCAAAAGGAGTATAAGTAATTATTGATTTTCAATAATGTTTAATAGAACTTAATTTTGACTACATAGAAGACTACATACAAAAAGTGGAAATAAATATTGGAGGTCTTTTATACTCAACGTCGTTTCACAATACAACAATACAACACGGTGTATATCAACAAATTCGGCGGTGAAATTTAATTCACCACCGAAATAGGATAGTCCATGATGACAGCCTCTCTCTTATTTATGAGTGATTACACTCTAAAGGGTTATGCTCTGAATAGCTCCACATCTGACGCCTCCGACTCATTGATATAAGCTGCAGCCTCGGTAATCTTCTTAGCTGCATACTTAACAAACACCTTTGTAGGGTTGAGGTAGTCGGCCTCAAGCTCAGAAGCCTGGCGAAGCATGATGTGTGACATGATGATGTAACCTGCAATCTCCACAAGGCGGCGAGCGTGGAAGTCCTTATAGCCCTGAGTCTCCTTATCGAGTGCCTCAACACGCGCAACAACCTGCTCGTACACCTTACGCAACTCAACAAGCTTAGCGCATAGTGGTGCACATGCCTCAGAGTACTTCTCCTCCTCATAGCGCATAATCTGCTCAAGGTAGGTACCCTTAGTTACATGGTTGATAGCTGCAACAACCTGCAACTGTGTTGTACCCTCGTAGATGTTCATGATACGAGCATCACGGTACAAGCGCTCACATGCATAGTCCTTCATGTAGCCTGAGCCACCATGTATCTGGATAGAGTCGTAAGCAACCTCGTTAGCATACTCCGAAGCAAACATCTTTGCGATAGGGGTAAAGCCATCGGCAAGGCGGTTGTAGAACTTCATCTCGGCACGCTCCTCAGCCTCCAACGAGCGGTCGTGTGAGATATGTGTCAACTGCTTGTAGATATCTACGAAACGCGCTGTCTCATATAGCAAAGCACGCGATGCGATAGTCTTAGCCTCCATATTCTTAAGCATCTCAGAAACGGCTGCGAACTTAATAATTGGCTTGCCAAACTGCTCACGCTCCTGAGCATACTTCAAAGCCTCACGGTAGGCAGCCTCGCACAAACCTGTAGACTGTGCAGAGATACCCAAACGCGCAGCGTTCATCAATGACATCACATACTTGATAAGACCCATCTTACGGTCACCAACCAACACCGCAGGGGCATTGTTGAATACCAACTCACAGGTAGGTGAGCCCTTGATACCGAGCTTATTCTCGATACGACGCACCTTAACACCGCCGTCACGCTTATCGTAGATGAGCATAGACAAACCACGAGCATCCTTAGTGCACTCCTCAGTACGAGCCAACACCAAAGAGATATCGCCGTCACCGTTAGTGATGAAGCGCTTACAGCCGTTAAGACGCCATGTCTGACCCTCCTCATCCCAGGTAGCCTTGAGCATCACAGCACCAAGGTCTGAACCTGCATCTGGCTCGGTAAGGTCCATAGCGCAGGTCTCACCAGCTGATACGCGTGGCAAGAAACGCTGCTTAATCTCCTCAGAGGCAAACTCATTGATAGTCTCGGCGCAATCCTGCAAGCCCCAGATATTCTCGAAGCCAGCATCGGCACGAGCAACCATCTCGTTAGCCATAGCAAAGCAGGTAACAGGCATGTTAAGACCGTCATACTTGCGTGGTAGGGTCATACCGCCCAAGCCCGCCTCGTTCAACGCCTCGATATTACGAACGGTGCCTGAAGCATACTCTACATGGTCATTAACAACGCGTGGGCCCTCATGGTCAACACTCTCGGCATTAGCTGCGATAACCTCACCACATACATCACCAACAATCTCCAAGACGCGGCGATATGAGTCGAGAGCATCCTCAACATTCTGAGGTGCGTAGTCGTACTCCTTAGCATCGGCAAAGTTACGCTCCTTAAGCTCGATAATTCTCTTCATCAACGGATGAGAGAGGTGATATTGTAAATCCTTATTATCTAAATAAAAGTTTGCCATAGCTCTACTTTGAATTCTGTTTGTAATACTTAATCATCTTAGGGATGACCTCCTCGACGCTACCAACGATAGCGTAGTCTGCAATCTTGTTGATTGGAGCCTCAGGGTCGGTATTGATAGATACGATCATAGCCGACTGGTCCATACCCGCAGTGTGCTGAATCTGACCTGAGATACCACATGCGATATAGAGCTTAGGACGAACAGTAACACCTGTCTGGCCAATCTGACGCTCGTGCTCGGTGAAGCCTGCATCTACAGCGGCACGCGAAGCACCTACCTCACCACCAAGAACATTTGCCAACTCGTGGACAAGAGCGAAGCCCTCCTTAGAGCCTACGCCATAGCCACCAGCAACGATAACAGATGCACCCTTGATGTTAATCTTACGCTCCTCGATATGGCGCTCAACGATACGCACTGCAAGGTCGGTATCCTTAACCATCTTCTGCCACTCAATCTCACGAATCTCGCCTGCAGCAGGTGTTGCCAACGCCTCCTTACGCATAACGCCCTCACGAACAGTAGCCATCTGTGGACGGCACTCAGGGTTTACGATAGTTGCGATGATGTTACCACCAAAGGCTGGACGAATCTGGTAGAGAAGTGAGTCATACTCCTTGCCTGTCTTAGCATCCTTATGCTCGCCGATAACAAGCTCTGTACAATCGGCTGTAAGACCGCTATGGAGCGCAGATGATACGCGTGGCGCGAAGTCACGGCCTACAGGTGTTGCACCAAAGAGTGCAATCTGTGGCTTCTCCTGCTCGATAAGACCCACCATAACTGCTGTGTGTGGGAGTGTGCGGAATGGAGCGAAAATCTCATCATCTGCAACCCAAACAACATCAGCACCATACTTTGCCAACTCCGAAGCGTGGCACTTAACATCCTTGCCGATAGCCACAGCCTCAAGATTTACGCCAAGAGTTGTTGCCAACTCTCTACCCTTGGTAAGAAGCTCCAACGATACATCGGCAATCTCCTTATCCTCTATCTCGATATATACGAATACACTATTCATAGACTTCCTTGTTGAATTAACCGATAGTATGACTTGCAATAAGCTCCTGCATCAAAGCCTCGATATCCTTATCCTCGGCAGTGAGCGTCTTAGCCTCCTTAGCCTGGAACACGACATTCTCAATCTTCTTAACCTTGGTAGGTGAGCCCGCCAAACCAAGCTGCTCAGCATCTGGGTTAACATCTGCAGCTGAGAACTCGATGATGTGGAGATAGTCACGCTCAGCGATAAATGCCTTACGCTCCTCTGCAGCCTCTGCCAACTCCGATGTAGCAAGCGCATACTTATACTTCATCACACGCTTAGCGTTGCGTGGACGGCACTCCTTAGCCGAGCCATTAACGGTGATAACCGCAGGTAGTGGTGACACAACAACCTCAGTACCACGCTCCAAGCGACGCTTAATAGTTATCTCACCCTCCTTAACATCTACGAGCTCCTCGGCGTAGGTGATCTGTGGAAGGTCGAGCTTCTCGGCCACCTGAGGACCTACCTGAGCAGTATCGCCGTCGATAGCCTGACGACCTGCAACGATGATATCTGGGTTTATCTTACGAAGCGCACACGACAAGGCGTACGATGTAGCCAATGTATCTGAGCCAGCAAACTCTCTACCTGAGAGCAAGTAACCACCATCAGCACCACGGAACATAGCCTCACGGATGATGTCAGCAGCACGCTGAGGTCCCATTGTAAGGATGTGAACTGTAGCATTGCCCACTCTATCCTTTAGCTGAAGCGCCAACTCAAGGGCATTCAAATCCTCAGGATTGAAGATTGCGGCAAGAGCAGCACGGTTTACCGTACCCTCTGGGGTCATAGCATCCTTGCCCACATTACGAGTGTCGGGCACCTGCTTTGCCATAACCACGATTTTAGTAACTTTTTCCATAACAATATCTGCTTGTATATACTAATCTCTTTTGTTAGCTATCGTATTAAGTGACCGCCAAAGATACGACTTTTTTGTCAAAATGGCCATAGTTTTTGGCTCATAATTTACACCTCATTTCGCAAAACATTGAGGATAAAGGCGTTATCTATGCGTATCATTTTACTCTTTTACCACAAACACACCTACTCCATAGGTATATCCACACCTATACGCCTATAGGTGTTAAGTATGCTGTAGGCTATAACCTCAGGGCGGAAGCGACTTGCATAGTCGCGCCCTCTATCTATCATGCTTTGGCGCAGCGCTGTATCCTCCGCGATGCGCTCCACAGCCTTAACAAGCCCCTCACGGTCGTTTGGCTCAAGGTATATCGAGCCATCGCCTCCCGCCTCCTCAAGGCTTGAGCCCTTAGCCGCAATAACGGGAACACCGACACTTATAGCCTCGACAACGGTCGTTGAGAAGCCCTCGTATATCGACAGCATAAGGTAGGCAAGCGCAGCATAGTATATCGCTGGCATATCCTCATCGGCAACGCCATAGAGCATCACCACCCTATGCTCCAAGCCGAGCGCCTTGATACGGCGTAGTAGCGTCTCCGTGTGCTTTGTGCCACGACCCACAACAACAAGAGATATATCTGGGTCTATATTGGGCAGTGCCTCGATAATAAGCTCCATATTCTTACGGGGGCTATGCGTACCCGAGATAAGGAGATAGCGCTGCGGAAGGTTGTAACGCTCACGCACCTCATCCACCTGCTCCATAGACACAGGCTCCGTAAAGCGGCGGTGACAGCCACCATAGATGACATCTATCTTCTCGGCATCCATGCGTAGGTAACGCACAAGGTCACGCTTAACGCACTCACTCACAGCGACAATGCGGTCTGCACGGCGCATCGAGGAGAGCATGATTGCGCGACGATAAAGGTTGAATATAGGGCTAAAGAGACGCCTTAGGCGCAGAAACTCCAGGCTGTGTATCGTTGCCACGGAGCGTATATTACGCCTCTCCAAGCCGAAGGGCACTACACCTGCCAGGGCGTGGTAAAGCTCCACATCGCCAAGCTCCATATCCCTACCCACATGCCATAGGCGCCAAAGGCCTGAGAGCCTACGCCATAGCACACCGTCAGGCTCCATAGCCTCGACATTATGGTGCATAGCGAGCGCTTCAAACTCCTTATGTAGCTCGACGCTCTCGATATACATACGGAAGTAGGCGCTCTTAGGGCACGCATCAGCCAGCGCCCCAATAATAAAACGGGCATAACTACTTCGCGTGGTGTTACCGCGATTAGCATGCTTGGCATCAAAGCCTATAGTAAAACTCCTCTTCATATCTAATTCAACGCGTGTATGCGCGCGCATATAATGGGCAAAGATAGCAAAAAAAGTGAAAACTAAAAAAGGGGAAGCGCACTTTGCGATTAAGGCGGGGGTTTTATGTCCCTGTCCCGCCGTTCCAAAACCCTATGTTTTGGGAAAACGGAACACTGGACAAGGAGAGAATAGTATCAATAAAAATTAGCAATGGTTATTGATGCGGGCGCAGTCTGTGGGGAGAGTGAGTATTGTGGGTAGAATGAGTATTATGGGTATCATGGGTAGAATGGGTAAGTGTGAGCAACTTAAAGCTACTACCCATAGTACCCACTACTACCCAAAGTACCCACTATACCCAAAACACCCAAAATCTCGAAAAGCCACAGGCATTTAACATCACTACACACCAAGAGAGTATTTTACTGATAATACTTAGCTAAGAGATGATAGTGTCCTGTCCCGTTTTCCCAAAACATAGGGTTTTGGAACGGCGGGACAGGGACATAACAGACTAACAGTTAAGAATTCTATGCACAGAGGATTTAGAGATATCCAATATCTCCGCAATCTCTCGATAGCTCTTACCCTCGTCGCGGAGAGAGCGGATAAGCTCTAGGCGTTCAGCCTCGGCAGCCTCCTGTTCGGGGTCGCGCTCGCGGAGCTGGGAGAATGGTACGCGCTCGCCTGTGGCGGTGAAGTTTAGCCCTGGGCTGAAGTGCAAGACAAAGCTGTCGTGCTTATACTCCGAGGGGAGGTAGTTGCCCTTAACGATGCAGAGGTGACGCAGGTCATGCTCCACGCTATCGGGGCGTAACTCCATCATTAGGCGCATCTTAGCCTCAAAGCCCTGCGAGCCTATGGCGTTATGCTTCGAGGGGTTTAGCGACTCGGTGCGCTTGCCCGTATGGTGCAGAAAGATGATAAGCACGGAGTGCTTCACTGCCAACTGCGAAAACTGATTTAGGAAGCTACGCACGCGGTTATTCTCATTCATAGGGCCCGTGTAGAGGTCGGCAAAGGCATCGACAACAACAAGGTCGCGAGGCTTGTCCTCAAGCATCTTATCGAGGTTCTCCACAAGGTTATCAATCTCGAAGATAAAGTCGAGCGAGGTGTAGGACTCCTTGGCTGCCCCCAACTCATCCAACTGCCTCTGCATCAGCACTCCCACAGCCGAGGCATCATCCTCCGTAGATATGTATATCGCACTTTTGTGCTTGGGCCTAAGGGCAAAGCCGAGATACTCCGCACTGCCCGATGCAACCGCCATAGCAAGGCCACGCAGGAGGGTCGATTTACCCGAGTCCGAAGTGCCCACAAGGGCGGCTAAGCCCACACGCGGAAGGATGGGGTCAACAAGGTAATCCATCTGCTCGGTGGAGAGGTTAAGCATATCGTAGCCATTGACCAAGTACTTGCGGAAGGTCTCTTTTTGACGCTCCTGCTTCTCCATCATCTCATCAATAAGTCGCTGCGTGTCTATGCGCAACTGTTCAATCAAATTTGCCATAATTGTAAAATTTTTTAAGAGGTTTGTTTAATTTAGATAATAAAGCATAATCAATCGTTGTACTTTTCGGGTACAAATATATAACACAAAATCGCGTTTGTCAAGAGTTTTCGGTAAAATAATTTTACGCTTAACATTAAATATTTGAATATCAAGAGATAGGGAGAGCAGGGACGACAGAGACGAAAGAGACAGCAGAGAGAGAGAAAAGGTCGATGCCCGAGTTTCGCTGTTGTCCCTGTAGTCCCTGTTGTCTCTCAAATTGATCTCGCGCGAAGCGCACCACACTTTTGAGGCAAAACTTCGTAATGCCTCTACTTTGCTACGGCTCGGCAAAACAAAAAAAATCTTGTTTTGCCCTCACCTTAATCGCAAAGTTCAGTTTTCACTTTTCACTTTTCAGTTTATAAATATGCGTCGCAGACACCACACTTTTCAGTTTTCAGTTTTCACTTTTCACTTTTTTTTACTATCTTTGCGCGATTGGATATATATACATAGGCGACAACACATATTAACAACTTTTATTCAAACCTAACAAACCATGAGGAAATTTAACTTTTTGGCTGCGTTGATTTTCGCAGCAATGGCGTTTGGTGCAGCATCATGTACCAAGCCAACAGAGCCTACACAGAAGGAGCCTACTCCAGAGGTTAAGCCAGAGAGCGGCGACCCTGTAGTAATGGAGGACTTCACCGTAACACTTAAGAGCCTACACTCAGGCGATGTATTCCTATCTATCGAGCCAAAGGACAAGGATATGACCTACTGGTATCAGCTCCAGGCTAAGAAGGATATGCCTGAGACAGATGAGGAGATTCTCGCTTCGGATGTTGAGTACCTTCAGTACATTGCCGACTACTATGGCACCCCACTTGCTCAGCTTCTTGCTGACAACCTTTTGAAGGGTGACCTCGATTGGCGCTACCAGTATCTTGAGCCTAACACCGAGTATGTGCTCTACATGTATGGTATGAACACATCTGCCGAGGCGTTGACAGCTGTTAATCAGCTTACATTCAAGACTACCCGAGTTGAGCCTCTTGATTGTACCTTCGACATCTTGGTTGGCGACAACATCACATCGCGCTCATTCTCAGTTACAATCGTCCCTTCGGATGACACCGTAGCATACTTCTACGATGTATTCCCAGCATGGATGTACGAGGAGTACTGCTTGAGCGATGCTGCTAATATCCCAGCCTTCATCGCTGAGTATATCCCTGCTTTGGCAGCGGAGAATAGCGTAACAGTACCTTATGCTGTTGGTGCTATCTCTAACTACGGCGCTATTGCTCATGACTTCGGCATGGAGGATGGCATCGAGGCACAGAGCACATACTTCGTATTTGCTATCGGTATCGGTGCTGACGGTACTGCTACAACCGAGGCAAAGGTTATCGAGGTTAGAACTGCTAATCCTCCAGTAAACACATTTGAGGTTAGCGAGGGTTATATCGAGGATGACCGCGCTACATTCTATGTACGCCCAGACCACGCAGAGTCTTATGTTGCGTTGTTCGAGTTGAAGGAGTACTTCCTTGACAACAATGGCGAGCTTATCGCCGATGAGGAGATTATCAACGCTATCATCGCTGCACAAGGCTCTAAGCTCGGTGACCACATCTACTCTGGCACAGCAACAATCAATGATTGCCCTATGATCCCTAACAAGGATTACTACTGCTTGGTATTTGGTTACTTCGGTGGCGAGGTTACAACACCTCTTACTAAGGTTGAGTTCCGCACTAAGGCGGCTGATATGGTAGACAAGGATATCATCGTTACCGTTGCTGAGGTTACATACACCGAGGCATCTGTATCGTTCCAGCCATATATCGAGCCATTCCCACACATGTTCAATGTTATGTCATACGCTAAATACGAGGAGTATGGTGGCAATGACGAGGCTATCAAGCGTTACAATGACGAGCTTATCAACTCGATGTGGGATTCATCAAAGATGAGCCGCGAGGAGTGGTTGTCACGCGCTTTGGAGACAAGCTACAACTCTTGGAGAATCGAGGGTCTTGAGCCTAACACACAATACATCGTCTACGCTATTGGCTTGGTACCTGACGGCACATACACAACCGAGGCCTTCATCAAGACATTCACAACTAAGGAGCTTAAGGAGGGTCCTCAGGTAGAGGAGATTCTATTCTCTAAGAGCGGTAACGATATTCTCGCATGGTTCTACTTCGAGCAGAACTCTGGCGTTACTAAGTTCGTGATGAGCCACCTTGTGAATGACGACTCTGTCTACAACTTGTCAGACGCAGAGCTTCTATCATACATCAGCCAGCCAAACGACACGACTTATGTGAATGAGGTTACAAACCAGACATACTTCACAGTTATCGACAAGGAGGTTGCAAGCGGCTCGACAATCTACTACGCTGGTGCGGTGTACGATGCTAATGGCGGTTGCACAATCATTCGTAAAACTTATACAAAATAATTAAGCTATGAAAAGAGAGTTTTTATCACTTCTCTTGGCTATGCTAATGTTCGTTACTTCGTGTTCGGAGCTACTCCCTGGCTCCGAGCCGGGTGACGAGCCAACACCAGAGGAGCCTCAGGAGAATCCTCAAGCGCCAACATACAAGGCTGGCGACTACTATAAATCAGGCTTGGCTGAGGGTATCGTAGCCTATGTCGATGAGAGTGGCGAGCACGGCCTTCTTATCTCTATGGATGAGGCCTACACACAGTGGTCTACTGAGTACATCATGTTGGTTGTGCAGGGCGGCGAGTTCTCTCGCGAGGATGGCGCACGCAACACTGCCTACATCAAGTCCTCACACGAGGATTGGAAGAATATCTACCCCGCTGTAGCATGGTGCGATGCTAAGAATGCACGAGGCCTCTCTTCATGGTATCTTCCAGCACCTACAGAGCTTGCTAAGGCTGCACAGAACATCCAGGCTATCAACGCCACACTTATAGAGAAGGGTTGCGAGCCACTTGCTACAGGTGTCAACGACGGCTATTGGTCATCTGAGGAGTATGGTGTTCAGGGTGCTTACGCCATGAGCATGGCATCTGGTGACTTTGCCGACTATGGCCACGACAAGAAGGCTTACAACCGCGTTCGTGCAATGCGTAAATTCTAAAAAGATATAGCGATGAAAAATCTAAAATTTATACTCGCTTCATTGGCCGCCATGGCGCTCTTTGCAGCTTGTAACAAGCCTGCTGAGGAGCCTGTTAAGCCATCATCTGAGCCTGCAACATTGAGCATCGACGAGAACTATGTTCAGGCAAAGGCTGCGGGTGGTGAATACTACTTCACCTACACACTCGAAAACCCCGACGGAAGCAAGTTCGAGGCTGTAGCACAGGATGAGTGGATTCACTCATTCGACTTCACCACCGAGGGTGAGGTTAACTTCGTTATTGAGCCAAACACATCGGGTACACAGCGTATCTCGAAGATTACGCTCAAGTATGGCAAGCTCTCAGACTCTATCGTAGTCACACAGAGCGGCGAGACCGTAGAGGTGGAGGCCACCATCGACTTCGACTTCGATATCAATGGCCCATTCGTAAGAATGTACACCTACCCTTCACCAGAGGGTATTCGCTACTACGCATGGTACTACTCCGTAAAGGGCATGGAGACAGCCTTGGCTCAGTCACCAGGCGTAACCATCGAGATGTACTTGGAGAGAGTCGTTGAGGTTGACATCTCTGAGGCTATCTACTATGGCGCTTATGCTGGCTACTCGGCAGCTGATGCCGTAGCGGAGATTACTCTCAAGGGCGCAGCATATCAGGACTTCGTACTTAACGGCGACACTGAGTTCTATGCCTTTGCTTGTGCAGTAACTGATGCCGGCGAGATTATCTCGGATGTAGTCTACACCACATTCAAGACAGGCGTTGTAGAGTCTTCTAACAATGTGCTTACACTCTCAAATATTAAGGTTAACACAGACCGCGTATCGTATGATGTGACAGCTACAAACATGGACCAGTACGCTACAATCGTACTTCCAGCCGCTGAGGTTGAGAACCTGACAAACGAGGAGTTTATCGCTAAGTTCAACAAGATTGACGGCTATGTATCTTACCTAAACTTCGGCTCATGCTCTAAGTCATACCTTCTCCACGAGGAGGATGCAGACTACTACATCTACTACTTCGGCTACGAGTATGGTATGGCAACCACAGAGATTAAGCGCGAGAAGATTCACACCCTCTCATACAACCCTGAGACTAAGGCCGAGTTCGAGCTATCTATCGACAAGGTTACTCACTACCGTATCAAGGCTTCGCTCGATGTAAACCCTGAGTCAGCACTCTACTACATCGATGTTTGTGGCGTAGATGAGAGTGCCGAGGAGCTTCAGGAGTCTGTACGCGAGGCAGCGCAGTGGTATGTAGATAATGGCTACTATGACCACATCGCTACATGCTATCGCATTGTTGGTAACAAGGGCTCGCAGGAGTTTGAGTTCACAGGCCTATACTCTAATACTCAGTATCGCGTTTACGCCTTCGGTATCGATGAGAAGACAGGTGAGTTCAACACCGAGGTCTACTTCTCAGATGTGATTACAACACCTGCACAGAAGGTTTCAGAGTCGTACATCACTATCAACACCGATAAGTACTACGATGGTTTCGACCTTATAGAGCTATACCCTAACGAGTTTAGCGATGCTGACGGCTGGGCAGTATTGCCTCTTGAAGTTGAGACTCATGGCGATGTAGTAAGCTACTACTACGATGTTTATATCGGTGATGTTACTAACACTACCTATCCTACAGATGACGAGATCATCCTCGACTTGGTGCAGTATGGCAAGGCTAACGAGCCTCTCACCTACTCTTACTGCTACTTCAACGAGGTGTTGACTCTCATCTACTTCTCGAAGGACTCTGAGGATAACAATAGTGCCGTGACACGCATCCCATTGTACCTTGAGCCAAGCAAGTGTGCAGATGCTTCGGAGCTCGTTCTTGAGCCATCCGTAGTAGTCGCAAGCAAGGCTGAGCGTAAATTCTAGGGAGGTTCTATAAATTAGGTCGAGTTTATTTTGTTCGAAATAGACACAAAAGCAACCGAAATATAAAATAAAACTACATATTGTTAAACTTAATTTACTAATTTATATAACATCCCTCTAATGAATATGAGATACTCTTTAATAGCGATTTATGTTGCTATTATCTCTCTAATGGCCATCTCCTGCACAAAAGATGCAGGGGTGGTCGAGGGGGAGAAGACAACTGAGGCAGAGGCAATCTTAGCGCATAAGCTCGTGGGTAACACCATAGATGCTTGCGAGGAGGGCACTCTGCTTTTGTTCCTCCAGGAGGAGACAATCGCACGCATTGAGAGAGGAGAGATTGAGAGTGTGAAGAGCGAAATCCTTGGCGATAAGGTCGTATATAGCTTCGAGCCAGCGATAACCACACCTAAGAACGAGCGTCTTGCACGCGAGCTTGGTCTACATCGTTGGTACTCCCTATCATTCGACAAGGAGATATCTGTGCATAGCTTTGCTATGGATATTGCACCAAGCACACATGTTGCAGCTATCGAGTACAACACAAATGTGTCGCTCCCTTCGAACATCAATGTTCGCCCATTTAACGCAGCGGACTACACCCTAACACGAGGCGATGAGGTGGCTATACCTTACAACGACACATACGCCAACCTTCAGTGGAACCTCGCAAACTCAGGTGCTAAGAGCATCGCTAACACTGCACGCAAGGGTGCCGATGTGGGTGTCCTCGATGCTTGGAAGCTATGTGCTGGCACACCTGATGTTGTTGTGGCGGTGATTGATGCAGCAGTGAAGTACACCCACCCTGACCTTGCAGGCTCTATGTGGGTTAACCAGGCGGAGCTTAATGGCACACCTGGCGTGGATGATGACAACAACAACTATGTTGACGACATCTATGGCTACAACTTCTCGACAGATGGCTACTCAAATGGTCAGATTAACTGGATAGATGATTACCAGGGCGGTCATGGTACTCATGTTGCGGGTATCGTTGCCGCAGTAAACAACAACGGCATTGGCGTAAGCTCTGTAGCTGGTGGCTCAGGCAATGGCGACGGTGTGAGAATTATGGCGTGCCAGGTCTTTGAGGCTAATTACCCAGCAAGCGACCGCGAGATTAGCAACGCTATCATCTATGCTGCCGACAATGGCGCATGTATCGCTCAGTGCTCATACGGCTACGACCCAAGCTCATATACAAGTGACAACGCCTACATCAATGGCTGTCCACTTGAGTATAGAGCGCTTCAGTACTTCACCGACCCAGAGAATTGCAACCACCCTGCCATAGGTGCAAACCTTGCAATCTTCGCATCGGGTAATGAGACAAGCTCAAATGCAGGCTACCCTGGTGCCTTGCCTATCTGTGTATCTGTTACTGCTTACGGTCCCGACTACCTACCTACGGGCTATACCAACTATGGCCGTGGCTGTAACATCGCTGCCCCTGGTGGCGACTACTCTATTGGCGCACAGAACTCATCTAACGCAAGCCAGATTCTCTCTACCAGCATTAGTGAGGTAACTGGCTCGGAGTATGTTTGGATGGATGGCACATCAATGGCATGTCCTCATGTTTCGGGTGTTGCCGCCTTGGGCATCTCGTATGCTGCAAAGATTGGTAAGAAGTTCAACGGCAACGAGTATCGAGACCTACTTCTAAGCTCTGTGAACGATATTAACGGCCTGCTTTTGGATGGCACAAAGCCATACAATGGCGTATCAGATGCTGTAGTACTTAAGAACTACTATAAGCGTATGGGTACAGGAGCTCTCGATGCATGGCGTCTCTTTATGCAGATTGAGGGCACACCTTCGGTTATGGTTAAGAGTGGTGAGCGCTGCAATGTCGACCTCTCGGAGTACTTTGGAGGCTCTGCTATCGACCTCACATATCTCAAGGTTACTGTGAGCGACGAGGCTAAGGATGCACTCGGCATCAGCGGCGACCCAAAGATGAATAAGGGTCTTTTGGAGATTAAGTGTACCAAGAATGGCTCGGCTAAGATTACCATCTCTGCTATCGCAGGTGGTGGCCAGCTTGGCGGTGGCAACAATATTGGCGGTACGGAGATTTCACGCGAGATATCTATCATTTCGCGCGGTGTTTGTTCAACTAACGGAGGATGGTTCTAATGAAGGCGAAGTTTTATATGATGGCCATGGTGCTCTTTGCGCTTGCCATTACAGGCTGTGGTAAGGAGAATGAGACTCCAACGACTAACCTCACAACTAAGGTCGTGGGCGAATGGCACTGCGCTCCTGAGGAGTATGATGTTGATGTATATGTAGCATTTACTGCCGAGGGCACATTTGATGAGTATCAGCGTGTGGGTGATGGTCGCTACCGTCACTATGCAGGCACATGGGAGGTAAACAAGGATGAGTTAAGCGGCATGTACGCTGATGGCGTGGCTTGGGGCAGCAGCTACAAAGTAGCCTTTAGTGGCGATACTATGCTTCTCACCTCAACGAATAACTCTGCCGAGACGATGACCTACACCAAGGAGATTATCCCTGAGGAGGTTAAGGAGTCGGCAATTACTCCATTTGCCGTAAGAGCTAATGATAATAACGAGCGTTGGTTCTAACACTCATTATCAAAGGGAGGTTCTATAAATTAGGTCGAGTTTATTTTGTTGGATATTTCGAACAGATTTCTTATCTTTTTCGAGGGCGCTATGCGGGCATAGCAACCGAGGAAAGATAAGATAGATGCCGGAATAGACACAAAAGCAACCGAAATATAAAATAAAACTACCTATTGTTAAACTTAATTTAGGGAGGTTCTATAAATTAGGTCGAGTTGATTTTGTTGGATATTTCGAACAGATTTCTTATCTCTTTCGAGGGCGCTATGCAGGCATAGCAACCGAGGAAAGATGAGAAAGATGCCGAAATAGACACAAAAGCGACCGAAATATAAAATTAAACTACCTATTGTTAAACTTAATTTACTAATTTATAGAACATCCCTTTACTAATTTATAGAACATCCCTAAAGTTTGAGTGGGGCTATTCTTTCGAGGATAGCCCTTTTTTAATTGATTATGCGCAATTATACCGCACTTTTTTCTTGCATATTTGGGTTATTTCGCAAATAAACCTTACCTTTGCACCTATTATAATAAATATTAAGGTATCGTATGATAAATATTGAGGAGTTTATTTCAAGTGTCGTGGCTCGTACAACTGAGGAGCTATACGGCACAAGCGAGAATATTCAGATACAGAAGACACGCAAGGAGTTTGAGGGCGACTACACCGTAGTTGTCTTCCCACTGCTCCGCGCATCTAAGAAGTCACCTGAGGCTACCGCAACAGAGCTTGGCGAGAAGATCGTGGCTACAACACCAGAGATTAAGAGCTTCAATGTAATCAAGGGTTTCCTAAACCTTGTTGTGGATGCTTCATTCTGGGCATCACGCTTCCAGGAGATTGCCGAGGCTGAGGATTATGGTATGGCAGCACCTTCGGGTCGCACAATCATGATTGAGTACTCATCACCTAACACCAACAAGCCTCTACACCTTGGTCACATCCGTAACAACCTACTCGGTTACTCTGTGGCTACAATCCTTAAGGCTAATGGTCACAATGTAATCAAGGTAAACCTTGTTAATGACCGTGGTATCCACATCTGCAAGTCTATGCTTGCATGGCAGCTATATGGCGGTGGTGAGACACCAGAGACTTCAGGCATGAAGGGTGACCACCTTGTAGGTAAGTATTATGTAGAGTTCGACAAGCATTACAAGCAGGAGGTTAAGGAGCTTGTAGCTGGTGGCATGTCGGAGGATGAGGCTAAGAAGAAGGCTCCTATCATGCTTGCTGCGCAGGAGATGTTGCGTAAGTGGGAGGCTAAGGACCCTGAGGTTTACTCTTTGTGGGAGACCATGAACGGCTGGGTATACGAGGGCTTCGATGTAACATACAAGGCTATGGGTGTAGACTTCGACAAGGTGTACTACGAGTCACAGACCTATCTTCTTGGCAAGAGCCTCGTAGAGGACGGCCTTAAGAAGGGTGTATTCTTCCGCAAGGAGGACAACTCTGTTTGGATTGACCTTGAGGCTGACGGCCTTGACCAGAAGCTACTTCTCCGTGGTGACGGCACATCGGTATATATGACACAGGACCTCGGTACTGCACTAAGCCGTTTCGAGGAGAACAAACTCGACGACATGATCTATGTTGTGGGTAACGAGCAGAACTACCACTTCCAGGTATTGAAGCTCGTTTTGAAGAAGCTCGGCTATGAGTGGAGCGACAACATCTTCCACCTATCATACGGTATGGTTGAGTTGCCTGAGGGTAAGATGAAGTCACGCGAGGGTACCGTTGTGGATGCTGACGACCTTATTGCAGATATGATTGGCACAGCACGCGAGATGTCCACCGAGTTGGGCAAGCTCGATGGTGCTACCGAGGAGGAGGCTGCCGCTATCTGCGAGATGGTAGGTCTTGGTGCTTTGAAGTACTTCATCCTTAAGGTAGACCCTAAGAAGACTATGCTCTTCGACCCACGCGAGAGTATTGACTTCAACGGTAACACAGGTCCATTCATCCAGTACACACACGCCCGCATACGCTCTATCTTGCGTAAGGCTGAGGAGACTGGTATCTCTACTGAGGGTTACGCAAATGCTGAGCTCCTACCTGAGGAGATTGAGCTTATTAAGAGCCTCTCTGAGTTCCCAGCTGTGGTACGCAGTGCAGGTGAGCAGTTTGCGCCATCGGTTATCGCGGCATACGCCTACGACCTTGCTAAGCAGTTCAACGGCTACTACCATGACCACTCAATCCTCAAGGAGGAGAACGCTACAACACGCGCCTTGCGCCTAATGCTTGCAGCGACTGTAGCGAGCGTTATTCGCCGAGCAATGTCACTCCTCGGCATCAGCGTTCCAGAGCGAATGTAATAAACCATAACGAGTGCTTCGCCTAAGGTGAGGCACTCTTCTTTTATATATTATGCGTTACATAGTACCACTTCTTATCACACTCCTTCTCGTGGGATGCGGCGGCAGGACAAAGAGCAACACCAATGTGGAGATTAGCTACGAGCCAGGCACACGCACCATGAAGCGCAGCGTAGAGAACATAGCAACCATAGGCAGCTATGAGGAGTATAGCGACATGATTGCCCACTTCTGGGATGACTTCGACTTTGAGGCCGAGGAGAGGGTTATTGCATACGACACGATAGATATTATCAATGCCATGTGCGAGTATGTGAGCTACATACCTTCACGCGATGCTGACTCACTCATGCGCAACCTTATAAGAAGAGCGTCACACAGCCGTCCAGTGCTAAACTTCTTTAGCATGGTCACCGAGATGGTGCTCCACGACCCTAACTCACCACTACGCAACGATGAGTACTACATCCCCGTATTGGAGACTCTGTTAGAGTCGCCACTGCTTGATGAATATGAGCGCATAGCACCGAAATACGACTTGGAGATAGCTCGCAAAAACCGCATAGGCACACTCGCCAACGACTTTGTATATACGCTCGCTGACGGCAGTAGCCACCGCATGCATGATATCAAAGCAAGCTACACTATACTAATGTTTAGCAACCCTGGATGCCCCATGTGTCGTGAGATTATGGAGGAGATAAGCTCCTCACCACTACTCAACGAGCTTACCGAGCGTGGCGACCTACGCACCATATCGCTCTACCCCGATGAGGACTTAGAGGCGTGGTACAGCCACCTTGACGATATGCCAGCATCGTGGATAAAGGCATACGACAAGGGTACGCAAATAACCGTAGAGAGGCTCTACAACCTCAAGGCTATACCTTCGCTATACCTACTCGACTCCCAGAAGAGAGTCATCGTTAAGGACGGCACATCAGTTGCTCAGATAGAGAATATCATCGCCTACATGGAGAGCTTATAACCATTTCGAGATGAGAGATATAATCGACATATTTGCAACCTTAGGAGATAAGCTACAGAGTTTTGGGGATGACAGCCATGCATCTGCTGTTATAGAGAGTGCTATCGAGCAGAATGGCTGGTTTACAAAGCCCGATATAGAGCGTGCTGTGGAGGCTATACGCACCGAGATGCTACAACCTGAGAGCCTCACAAAATGGCTAAGCGACTACCCTCGCGCCACAAGCCCCAAGCGCGTGGCTATCATCATGGCGGGTAACATCCCATTAGTGGGTTTCTTCGACCTACTATGTGTGCTTTGCAGCGGTCATGAGGCCCACATAAAGCCTTCAAGCAAGGATAGAGTTCTAATGCAATATATCATTGATACTCTACGCTCTATAGAGCCAAGCTTACCTATATATAACTACTCCTCGGAGGAGCGTTACGATATGGTCATTGCAACGGGAGGTGATGATGCCAATCGCTACTTCGAAAGCCATTTTGCCGACACTAAGCGTCTACTACGCGGTAGTCGTCACTCGGTAGCGGTGCTAAGTGGCAAGGAGAGCGCAGAGGAGCTAAAGGCGCTTGTGGAGGATATCACCGCCTACTCAGGTCTTGGCTGTCGCTCAGTGTCTATGATATTTGCACCTGAGGGGGTTAATATAGAGCTACCCCACTCCACAGCCATAAACACAAAACTAAGGCGTAACATAGCCTCTATGCGTGCGCTATACACCATCCAGCAGCGTAAGTTTGTGGACTATGGTGCGTTTCTTATGGTCGAGGGCAAGGAGTTTGCAACGAGCTTGGCCTTGGTTGTTATACAGCGCTACAACGACATTGCAGATGTTAGGGCGTGGTTAACGGAGCATCGTGACCATATACAATGTGTGGTATCGCACCTCGACATTGATGGTTGTGTAGCCTTTGGCGAGGCTCAGCACCCCACACTTTGGGAGTATGCCGATGGTGTGGACACAATGAAGTTCCTCGCAGAGGAGTAGATAAATTTGCTTTTTAGCCAAATAAATTGTATATTTGTAGCATCCTCATAATGACGAGGGTTAAGGATTATGCAGAAACTCTATATCATAGCAGGCTGTAATGGTGCGGGTAAGACCACCGCATCCTACACAATGTTGCCAGAGATGCTACACTGCCACGAGTTCGTAAATGCTGACGAGATAGCACGCGGTCTATCGCCATTCAACCCCGACAGCATGGCTATTGAGGCGGGACGCCTTATGCTTAAGCGTATAAACGACCTACTCGAAGAGGGGGAGGATTTTGCCTTCGAGACCACACTGTCTACGCGCACCTACCAGAAGTTCATTGACCGTGCACATGAGCGTGGATATTTTGTGTCGTTGCTCTACTTTTGGCTACCCTCGCCAGAGCAGGCTATTGAGCGCGTAGCTAAGCGCGTGAGCCTTGGAGGTCACAACATCCCTACCAACACCATTCGTCGTCGCTATGAGAGTAGCATGCGTAACCTTACCAAGCTCTATGTGCCTATATGTGACTACTGGGTCATCTATGACAACTCCACCGCAGAGGGTGTAAAAAAGATAGCGTACGGCACTAAGGGCGAAATAAAAGAGATTGTAGACCCGTTAGCATATCAGAAAATATTGAGTTATGAGTGAGTTTGAGATTAGAGAGTTACAGGAGAGAATAGACGCGGGCATACTACTGGCACAACGCCGCCTCATAGAGCGCACACGCAAGAATAACGACTACCTTGTTGTCATGCGTGACGGTGAGATTGTGCACCTAACACCCGACCAATTATTACGTGGATAGAGAAAGGCTACCGAGAGGTGGCCTTTTTTAATTAGTAATTTCAATTACTAATTATTTTTTCTATCTTTGCGCATTGAGAAAATGTGTAATTAAACTATAACTTAAAAACTATGATTAAAACCCTAAGAACATTGGCTTTGGCGGTGGTTGCAATGACTATATCGCTGAGCGTAAATGCACAGGACCTATCATCACAGCGTGGTGAGTCCCAAGACCTTGGAGGTCTTTTTGGAGAGAAGATTGACCACAAGGGTATCGTCATCAACCCTACACCTCAGAAGGTGGAGCGTATCGAGGCTGAGGGCCTAAGCATTAAGAACGGCGTAGCACTTAAGGGCATGGCCGAAGAGTTTAGCTCCGACATCGACTTTCTAAACATCAACAAAAAGGGCGCAAAACTCACGCTTAACTACGGCGCTAAGGCGTCAAAATACACCGAGGCTAAGTCGGGTGCATACACACTCAACATCTCAGCTAAGGGCATCGTGATAAACGCCTATGACTCACTTGGTGCCTTCTACGCTATTCAGACCTTGCGTCAGGTGGTCGAGAGCCCAGCATCTGCGGAGGGCATCCTTCCTGCGCTCAGCATCAGCGACTACCCTGACCTACACTACCGCGGTGTTGTGGAGGGCTTCTATGGCACACCATGGTCACACGAGGTGCGCCTATCGCTTATCGACACCTACGGACGCTACAAGATGAATTACTATATCTATGGTCCTAAGGATGACCCATACCACAGCTCACCATACTGGCGTGAGCCTTACCCTGAGGAGGAGGCACGCGAGATTAGCGAGCTCGTAGAGGCATGTAACCGCAACCGCGTAAACTTCGTATGGGCGATACACCCTGGTCAGGATATTAAGTGGGAGGAGTCAGATATTCAGAACTTGCTCCGTAAGTTCGAGGCTATGTACGACTTGGGCGTGCGTGCCTTTGCAGTACACTTCGATGACATCTCTGGCGCTGGCACAAACCCTTACTACCAGACCGAGCTTATGAACATCCTTAACGAGGACTTCGTGGCAAAGAAGGGCGATGTAGCCTCACTTATCGTATGTCCTACGGACTACACACGCCTATGGGCTAACCCTACAGAGCGCGGTAGCCTCTATGTATATGGCAACGAGCTACACCCCTCTATAGATGTATTCTGGACTGGTGATGCTGTATGTAGCGATATGACACCACGCACTATGGAGTGGATAGCTACACGCATCAAGCGTCCAGCACTCTTCTGGTGGAACTTCCCTGTTACAGACTATGCACGCCACATCATGATGCAGGGTCCTGTATATGGTCTCTCTCCTATCCTTACCGAGAACGAAACACGCGGTCTTGTAAGCAACCCTATGGAGCATGGCGAGGCTTCGAAGTTGGCTCTATATAGCGTTGCAGACTACACTTGGAATACCGAGGCATATAACCCAATAGATAGCTGGGAGCGTGGTTTGGAGAGCCTTGCTAAGGAGGTTAAGGAGGCATACCGTCTCTTCGCTATTCACTCATGCGATACCGAGACAGGTTACCGCCGCTATGAGTCATGGGAGACCACAACCTTTGGTTTCGAGGACTACACAGCAGAGCTCTCAGCTGCTCTTATGGCAGAGCTAAAGCGTATTGAGGCTGTACCTGCCAAGATGGAGGCTATGCAGAACAAAGCCCTCTTGGAGGAGCTACGCCCATGGTTGGTGGAGTTCGGCAAATTGGGTACACGCTGTCGCAAGGCGTTGGAGATGCTTGATAAATATATGACCAACCCTGAGGAGAGCAAATTTGAGGGCTTCTGGGAGGCTTATGTAGACAACCTTATGAGCGAAGCAGACATCGAGGCATACGATGCTCACCGCGTAGGCACAATGAAGCTTAAGCCATTCTACGAGCGCGTCATGGATGGTCTTGTATCACGCTACTATGAGCACCTTACAGCTAAGAAGTCATCGACACTTTCAGCTAAGGGTAGCTATATCTCTTTGCAGGCTCCACAGGCTAAGTATATGTTTGATAACGACCCTGAGACATACTACCACTCAGGCCAGGGCCAGCGTACTGATGACTGCGTAGTAGCAGATATGGGTATCGTTCGCGAGGTGCGTGAGCTACGCATCATCCAGGGCCGCAACTCAGTGGACGATGTAGACTACTTCGACCATGTGATTGTGGAGTACTCAAAGGATGGCGAGGAGTGGATAGCCCTCACCGAGCCTATGAAGGGCATCTACGATATTCTATGGAAGGGCGAGCCTTTCGAGGCACGCTATGTAGGTATCCGTAAGCTTGAGTCTGAGAAGCGCAACTGGCTTGCTATCCGCGAGTTTGCTATTAACCCTGTCGAGGAGTGCGACTACGGCTGGGATGGCAACCCATTTACAGCATACAGCACTACTGAGGGTCTTGATATCGCCATTGCCGAGGGCACAACAACGCTTCGCCTACTCCTTGGCACACTCACCTCAGAGCTACACTACGAGGCTCAGGATGCTAAGGGCAAGATCCTCGCAACAGGCACAATCACCCACCCAGAGCAGTGCATCAGCGTAGAGAAGGGTTGCACCTCCCTACGACTTAATGGCGCTGTAACGCTTTATGAGGCATTCTAAAGGGGAATAGCAGAGATATTAGAAACAACAGAGACAGCAGGGATTTAGAGACAACAGAGACGAAAGATACAACAGCGAAACTCGGGTATCACTTTCTCTCTATTCTCTCTAAATCTTTGCTGTCTTTGCTGTCTTTGTTGTCTTTCACCTTTCACCTTTCTCCTTTCACCTTTCTCCTTTCACCT
>JAFYRL010000123.1 GCA_017546975.1 Alistipes sp. | reverse complement strand
TCTGGGTTCTCATCACCCTCGCCTGGAGTCTCCTCACCAGCGTCTGGGTTCTCATCACCCTCGCCTGGAGTCTCCTCACCAGCGTCTGGGTTCTCATCACCCTCGCCTGGAGTCTCCTCACCAGCCTCTGGAGTCTCCTCCTCAGCTACATATGGAGCAATTGTTGTCTCAGGAGAGAAGTTGAATATATAAGATACAGCTGACCAACCATTATCATACACAATATTCTTAGCATAATAGTATGTAAGGAGCTTCTCCAAGCCATTCTCACCTACCTCAATCTGCAAAGCACACATATCAAGACTCTCACCCTCTGCTGGACTTGGATTCTCTGTGCTGACATAAGTAATACCTACATTATCACCTGTCTGCAATGCCATACCATAGAATGATGATAGGTTATTATTAGCAGCAACCTCCTCCATACCATAAATCATACCATCAACAGATAGGATACCTGTAGCCTCGTCGTAATTTGCATACCAAGAAATACCATTTGGATCAGCCCAACGGAATGAAGTATAGCTCTTAGCTGGTGATACCTTAAACACACCTGAATACTCACCATCAGTGAACTTATACTCACCTACTGGGAAAGTACCATCATACTCAGGAAGAGCATATGGCTCAGCAGCTACTACATCAAACTCAGTTGTGTAGATAGTAGAGAAGCGAACATATACCTTAGCAGTTGTACCAGCTAGTACATTTACGCTACCTACTACAGAACCGTTCTCCTTAAGATCAGCAATCCAATCAGATGCATCGATACCATAGTTAGCAAAGATCTCATCATTAGAATACTTTGCAGCTACCTCTGGAGTTACTACAGCAACCTTGATGAAACGCAACAATGAACCATCAGCAGTAAGCTTAATACCGATATTGAAGCAAGCTGGAGACTTAGCCTCAGTAGCCTCAGCATCCTCAGCATCTACCAACTGAGCTGGAGCACCAACCTCAAGCTGTGCAGCAACCTCTGGAGATGGCTCCTTACCGTAGAAGTACAAATATGTGTTGATAGCATCCTGAGTGCGTGGCTCACCCTCAGCTGTATAAGGAACAGCAACAAGAGTATAAGCACCACGAGTAAGCTCTACCTCGTAAGTCAAAGTATCCTCAACTGACTCGTAGATATTCCAACCCTCAGCACCCTCAACGATAGCTGCGATAGCCTCAGATGGATCTGCAGTTACATCACCCTCAGCAAATGCAAACTTGAACGAAGCAACATCAGCACCTGTAAGGAATGAGAATACAGCCTTAGCAGTGTCACCATTAACCATCATACCATCGTATGTAACGCTCATAGAGTAATCTACAAACTCAGTACCTGGCATGTACAACTGCATGTAACCAGTTGGGTTAGCCTGGTAGAAGTAACCCTTGAACTCACCACCCTGCGATGCACCAAGAACGATAGAAGTATCAGAAGGGAACTTGATAATACCATTCTCCAACTTGATAGGCTCTGTCTCACCCTCAACAAGATACTGAGCAAGAGACAAATCGTAGCCATCCAAGTTAATCTCGATAGGAACGATATTGATATCAACACCCTCAGAAACATTCTGAACCTCACCAAGCAAAAGAACATTGTTAGGATCAGAGATATCGAACTTCACATAAGTGTGACCTGTTGAAGTGAATGTCAACCAATCAGGAAGACCACCCCACATAGCAGCAAGAGACTCCTTAGAGAAGAGATCAACAGTACGGATGATATTTGGATTCAAACCGCTTCTCTCGAACTTAACATATGTACCAACACCCTGGAATGGAGCTGGATCAGCGAACATACCTGCAAGGAAGTCATCGAAGTAGATACCTGTGCTTGCCTCAGCAGTCTCACCATAAGGATACCATGGCTCTGGGATCATGATAGTGAATGTAGCAGCTGAAAGACCATAGTTAGAAGCCTCAGCCTCATCAAGCTTAACATAGATAGGATACTCCTGACCTACAACAAGCTTAGAACCATCAAAAACGATCTTAATGCTAGATACATCCTGTGGATTCTCAGCATCTGTAGTAGCATCGAACTTAATGGTACGAGACTCTACAGAGAACAATGACTCGCTATCATCCTCAACTGTAAGATCGTCGTAACGGAATGAAATCTCAGCCGCAACATCAATCTTAGTACGCTTAACAGGAATCTCTACGAAAGAATCCGTAGCAGAAACCTCATATACTTCTACTGATGGGAAATAAACTCCCATATTCTTATCTGCCTGACCAGGTGTCCAGTCTGCGAACTCGTGCTGACAAGCCGCAAATGACAACACACCTACAATCGCAAGGAACAGATGTGAAAACTTAAAGTTCTTCATATTTCTATTCTTTTATTTTTCGTTAAACCCTTAGTTCTCGTAAGTTACACCACTATCTGGGTTAGGGTTGTTCTGCTTGATACCCTTGTTCAAGTCAGTCTCACCCATTGGGATACAGTAGTTCCACCAAGGCACACGACCGATTGTGTTGAACTGGCTCTTCTCATCGAAGTTAGAGCCCTCATACTTACGCTTAATACCCTTGTTAAGGCGCTTCATATCATACATGATCAAACCCTCAGCCCAGAACTCAACGCTCTTCTGGAAGATAATCTCATCAAGGATATTAGTCTCCTTAGCGTAGAAATTAGGGTTACGGTAAGTCTGCATGAAGTCATAAAGCATAGTAAACGCAGCCTCCTGACCGTCGATGTGGTATGTAGCCTCCATATCGATGAAGTACATCTCCTCAACACGCATCAAAGGAAGTGAAATAGCAGCAGCAACCATGTTATCAGTACGGTTACCAGAACCTGGACGATACTTGAAGAATGTATAAGGAGGGAATGCATCGAACTCCTCAGCAGACATAGAAGTATACTGTGCAAACTCTGCATAAGTAGTCTCAGGGCCCTTGATAATCTTCTTACGGAAATCGCCGTCGATTAGGTGATCGTACATAGTTGTTGGAACACCAGGGAACACGAACAACGCACAGTAGCTCTCGATAAGCTCTGGAGCGAAGTGTGCAGGATGGTTGTGCAAGTTAGATACAACAGTATCTGAAGAGTAGATCAAAGACAACATCCATGATGGAACAACAGTGTTGAAACCATTAGTAACACTTGTCCACTCAGCCTCAGTCATCACACTACCACCGTGAGCGGCGATAGCCAAACGAGCGTACTCGCGAGCCTTCTCCATAGCTGCCTTACCAGCTGGCAAAGAACCGTTCCAACCATCATCCTCACCATCCATACCCAACCAAAGGTATGTACGAGCGAACAAACCATAAACTACTGCCAAGTTAGGCTCAGAACCGTTTGAACGATTGTAGTTCTCCAAACATACCTTAGCGTCCTCCAAGTCAGCCAAGATGCGAGTAAACATCTCCTCACGAGTAAGACGAGGGTTGTTCTTAGCAGACTGCTCATCGATAGTCTCGTCAACATAAGGAACTGTCATACCGAGAACATCACGGTTGTAAAGCTCCTCATTGTAGTTAGCGATTCTTGGAGCGTAAGCCTCCATAGGCTCATACATACGAGCAAGATCAAGGTAGAACATTGCACGGTATGCCTTAGCAATACCACGATACTTAGCAAGTGTCTCATCATCACCAGCAATCTTGATGATCTGGTTACATGACTTGATCTGTGGATAGTAACGCCACCAAGCAAAGTTTGCCATAGTACCTGTAGGACCATAACCCTGACCCCACATAGCGCTGAGGAAGTGGTTATAGCGTGGGTCACCCATGTTTACGATTGTATCACATGTATAGTCATTGAATACACCCATTGCGAACATACCGTAATCAGAGTGCATAGATGAGCTATAGCACATACCCAACATATCTGCATTGATACCTGGAAGCAACTTATCAAGGATAGCAGATGTCTCACCAGTCAACAACTGACCCTCAGTGATGGAACCGGTCTTTGGGAATGTCTCCTTTATACAACTGCTGAACGCAAGAGTTGCGCTAAGTGCCACAGTTGCAACTAATAATATACGCTTAATTTTCATAGTCTTATACCATTATTAGATTAGAATGTAACGGTTACACCACCAGTGATAGTACGAATTGGAGAGTACAATGTTACACCACCACCGCGTGGATCAAATCCCTTACGAGCTGACCAGTACCATACATTGTCGCACAATACATAGAGGCGCAAGTTCTGAATGTTACCATTGAACAATCTAGCTGGAAGAGTATAACCAAGGCTAATATTTGAAATATTCAAGTAGTTTGTGCTGATAAGGAAGCGGCTAGATGTAGCAGCATTGTACTGATCGCCAAACTGGAAACGAGGAATATCTGAATTCTTGTTCTCTGGAGTCCAAGCGTTCAACAAGTCAAGGTGGTAGTTCTCACCAAGGCTGTTGATGTATGGAGATGACATGTAGCTTGCGTAAACACCATCGATAGTCTTACCACCAAGCTGATAGTCAAATGCTACAGAGAAATCGAAACCGTATGCGAAGAGAGATGTACCGAAACCACCGAATAGCTTAGGCTGTGTGCAACCCATAAGCTTACGAGAGTCAACATCACCACTCATCTGGTTCTGGTAGTCAGAAGTCTTAATCCACTCACCTGTTGTATTGCCTTCAGTATCAGTATTAGTGCTATACTTCCACCACATACCCTCACCAGTCTCAGGATTTACACCAGCCCACTCGTGGATATAGAGTGAACCCAATGGAAGACCCTCAGCGATGAATGTAGAGCCATTGATGAAACCTGCGTGGCCATCAACAACGCGGTCCTTACTTGAATCTGGCAAGCGCAAAACCTTGTTCTTAACCCAAGTAATGTTAGCATTTGCAGACCAAACAACATCACGAGTACGAACGATATCAGCGTTCAATACAACCTCGATACCAGTATTTGACATATCACCAATGTTACCATAGTATGCGCTATAACCAGTTGAGATTACAACAGGAACCTGGAACAACATATCAGATGTGATACGGTTGAAGACATCAACACTACCAGACAAACGATCATTCCACAAACCGAACTCAACACCAGCATTGATGTTAGTGTTAGTCTCCCATGTGATAAGTGGATTACCCTTACGAGCAAATGAGATAGCGATACCATCGTTACCATCGTTAGTTACGCTATACATATCTGTATATAGGTAATCACCAATGTTATCGTTACCCTGAGAACCTACAGAAGCCTTAACCTTCAACATGCTAAGAGCAGATGAGTTGAACCAGTTCTCACGGCTGATGATCCATGCACCACCTACTGACCAGAAGTTACCCCAACGGTGATCTGGGTGGAAGCGTGAAGATGCATCGCGACGATATGATGCAGATGCGAAGATACGACCATCGTACTCATACATAGCACGAGTGAAGTAACCCTCGTTGATATACTCTGAAGTACCTGAGTTTGAAGCCTTACCATCAATGATTGTACCGCTCAACTCAAGGTTGTCTGTAGAGTAAACCTTAGTACCTGATGCAGACAAAGAGAATGCACGAGCAGAGTACATCTCATGACCAGCCAAGAAGTCGATACGATGCTCATCATCAGCGCCGAATGTCTTAGCGTAAGTCAACAACTGCTGCAAGTTGTGGTCAAATGTACGATAGTGAGCCTTAGAAACGCTACCACCACGAGTTGCAAACTGACCATAGTATGGGTTAAGCAATGATGTGTAACGAGTCTCATCGATAGTTACAGAACCATTTACAGTAAGCTTAAGACCCTCAGTAATGTTGATATCAGCAAAACCGTTAACAGAGAATGCGTTACCCTCGTTGATGCTCTGGTTCAACCAGTTAAGCTGCAATGGGTTAGCATCGCTGGCAGTCTGAGTCTTCATACCGTGCTCACGACCACGACCATCATCATAGATAGGCCACTTCTCATCGTACTTCTTACCGAAGTAGTCATGACCTGCCTTGTTATCCTCATACATGATGTTACGATTCTCATCACGGATATAAACAGGATAGATAGGAGCCATATCAGCAACAAGTGTAAATGGATCGGCTGTAGAACCCTCACCCTCGCTCATACCAGAAGCACCGTCCCAGTAGAAGTTAGTGAAGCTCATGTTACCACCAATCTTCAACCACTTCTTTGCCTGGTAATCAGCGCGCAAACGAGATGTCCAACGCTCCATGTGAGAACCATCAGTAATACCTGTGTTATTCAAGTAACCGAATGATGCAAAGAAGTTAGACTTCTCTGTTGCAGCAGCTACAGACAAGTTATACTCCTGACGCAATGCAGGATCATACAACTCATCGTACCAATCATCTGGAGTTACATAGTAAGTCTTGCCAGTCTCTGGGTTAGTTACATAGTTACCCAAAATCGCGTTAGGATTAAGCTTACCATCAGCACCGATAAGTGTCTGACCAGCAGGGATAGTATAAACATTGTAACCTGTACCACGATCGTTAGAGAACAAAGCCTCATTAGCAAGCTTGTGAGCAGTATCAGGATCGTTTGAAGCCAAGAAGTAGTTCTTCAATGCAGCATAGTGCATCTCATAGTACTGACCTGGCTCACGAGTGTAGTCATACAACTGACGAGCTGGCATGTTAACACCCCACTTAGCGTCGAAGTTAACGCGAGCGTCACCTGCCTTAGCACGCTTTGTAGTAATCATGATAACACCGTTAGCACCACGAGCACCATAAAGTGCGTTTGAAGCAGCATCCTTCAATACGGTCATTGTCTCAACATCAGACATGTTCAAGTTGTTAAGGTCACCCTCGTATGGCACACCATCAACAACCCACAATGGAGAGGTACCAGCGTTGATAGAACCAATACCACGAATTGTGATACTTGGAGCTGAACCAAGCGAACCTGAACCCTGTGAGGTCTGAAGACCTGCTACCTTACCAGTAAGCGCATTAGCAACATTCGAAGACTGAGTCTTTAGAAGATCCTCAGACTTGATAGTTGTTGCAGAACCAGTAAAGGCCTCCTTCTTTGCAGTACCGAACGCCTGAACGACAACCTCCTCGATCTTCTCTGAATCAGCCTCGAGAACTAGATTGATCTGCGAACGACCCGCAACTGCGACTTTCTGCGTCTTGTAACCGAGGTAAGAAACCTCCAAAGTCTCATTCGCGCCAGCCACAATTACATAATAACCGGATACATCTGTAGAAGTTCCTCGGGTAGTACCCTCGACAACAACAGCAGCGCCGATGACTGGAGTACCAGTTTCATCAACTACTGTACCGGTGATACGCTGACCTTGAGCAAATGCGCCGAAGCATCCCAAGATCAGAGTTGCAACCATTGATAGTACAACTTTTCTAACCATAAGCATTAGTTTTAAGTAAATAAAGTTTTATAAAGTTATTAAAGTATTCACATCTTAACCTCCAAGCATACAGCCACATATAACATCTTCGGCGCAAGCTGCGTCATATAGAGCCATATTCTTAGAGCAATGTTAACGCACAAAGATAGCCAATATATCTTAATATCCAAGCATAGATTTGTATTTTTTTTCGACATTCTTACATATTTAATATAAATGCAATCTCACAGACACCTTTGCGACACAATAATTACCGAGTCAATTCATAAATATATCACACCTCTATTTAACCATTTTTATAATTTATATTTATATTTTTTTGAGTTGTGTTATTTAACTTTTAACACTGCTTTAAGGGCATGCAATTTTGCGAAATTAACCATAAAATTAACCCAAGAAACATTAGAGATTTTCACATATAAAAAGCGCCCTAGACTGAGGTTCGATTTCACATAATATAGGTACTATTATTTTTTGAAGAAAATAGTTGCAACTAACATTTTTTTTATATATTTGCACTAGATTTTGCACCACGGGAGTGTAAACTATTCATTAACCTGACACATAAATAGTGTCCCTAAATCACAACCTATGAAGCGACTGCTTTTAACTGTCGCACTGTCTCTTGTCGTGGCAGTGGCGATGGCTCAGGTTACCACCTCATCAATACGAGGCATGGTAACAACCGACGACAACCCTCTTTCTGGCGCTACAATCGTAGCACTCCACACTCCATCGGGCACCCGATATGGAACAATCTCCAACAACGAAGGTCACTACTCCATTAGTGGAATGCGTGTGGGCGGTCCTTACGAGATTACAATCTCATTCATCGGTTATAACGATGTAATCTACAAGGAGATAAACCTTGGCATTGGCGAATCATCGACATTCGATGTAGAACTCACAGAATCATCCGTAGAGCTTGGCTATATTGTTGTTGCAGGACACATAAAGAACAACGGCGGCAAGACCTTCAGCCGCAGCGACATGGAGCAAATCCCATCTATCGACCGTTCCATTTACGACCTCACCAACATCCTATCCTCTGCCGTAGCACCTGCCGCGGGAGGCATAATCCTCGGAGGCCAAAGTTCACGCTACAACGCCTTTACAATTGACGGCACATCATCGGCAGATATTTATGGCCTTGGAACAACAGGTATGACGGGCTCACTCACTGAGGCCAACCCTATTCCATTGGATGCGCTTGATGCCGTAACTATCTCTACATCAACCGTAGATCTGCGTGAGAGTGGCTTTACGGGAGGTACTATCAAAGCTGTAACACGCTCTGGCGACAATAACTTCAAAGGTTCAGCCTACAACTATTATAATGATGAGAGCTTCTGGGGTACAACACCTGGCAAAGATATCAAGGAGCGCAAACAGCTATCTACACAGACCACGAATATTATAGGCGCAACATTTGGCGGTCCTATAATTAAGAATAAACTCTTTTTCTTTGTTTCGGGCGAGTTTAATCGCAATATCACCCCATCGACCAACCATCCAGATGCAGGACCTTCTGCACTAACGCTCGACGAGGCCAAGGCCATCTCTGAGCGATACAAGGAGCGTACGGGCTACGATGGTGGCGGCTGGTCCGAGCACAAGGTCAAGGCACTCACAGGCTCAGCCGTAGCACGCCTTGATTGGAACATAAACAATGAGAACCACTTCTCATTGCGTTATAACATGCTCTATGCAGACGCTGATGACTCGGGTAACTCGCTACAATCCTTCAAATTTCATGGCGCAGAGTACACCAATATCAACCGCACGCACTCTGTTGTCGCAGAGCTAAATAGCGTTAAATATTGGGGGTCAAACAGCCTTCGTGTAGGCTACACGCGACTTAAAGATGGACGCACCTCACCAAAGAGCCTACCAGCGGTAATTATCAACGGCTTGGGTGAGAGTAGTAACGGTTCAACAACAATTGGCACAGACCCTTACTCAGGCTGCACAATGCTTGACCAAGATGTATTTATCTTTGGTGATGATCTCAACATTACCCGAGGCAAGCACAACATAACCGTAGGTACATCCAATGAGATTTATCGTGCCGATAACCTTTATCTTGCAAATGCACAAGGCACCTATACCTATAACTCGTTGGAGGACTTCCTCAACGATAACGCCTCAAAATACCAATATGGCTACTTTGCCAATGGCAAGCGTAACCCTGCAATGACAACGGGTCAGTTTGCAGTATACGCACAGGATAGAGTTACCTTCCGTGGCGTAGGCGAGCTCACCTATGGTCTCCGTGCCGACATACCTGTCATGTTTGACACTCCGCAGAGCAACAAAGATTTCAACGACAGCGCATTTGGCAAGCATGGTAAGACGGGCGAGATACCACGCACTCAGATACTCCTATCCCCTCGTATTGGTTGGGAGCAGGACTTCGACAGAAAGATTAAGCTACGCGCAAGCACAGGCATCTACACAGGCCGTATTCCATTCGTTTGGCTCTCTAACTGCTATCAGAACAATGGCCTACGCTCGATGAGTGTCACAGCAAAGAGTGACATCCCTCCATTTAGCACAGAGCCTGAATCTGTGGGCAAAGAAAGCAACCCATCAATAGATATTGTGGATAAGAACTTCCGCTATCCTCAGGTGTGGCGCACCGCATTTGGCGTGGAGTATCGACATTATAGCGGACTTACACTTGGTCTCGATGCCGACTATAGCAAGGGACTCAATAACATCTATATAGAAAACCTTGTAGCTCAGGACAATGGCGCAAAAGTACTCTTTGGCGGCAACGACTCAACTGCCGCGGCAACGCACTACGACACAACTATAGATAACTACTCGGCCGTATATCGTCTAAGCAACACCGATAAGGGCTACTCATGGTCTACAACAGCGCGCATGGAGTATAGCTTTGTGGGCGCACTTAACGGTCTAAAGTTCACCGCGGCATATACCTATGCACAGTCTAAGAGCATCAACGACGGTTTCTCGGCACAGTCATCCACAAATTGGGGACGCACATACGCCGTAGATAGCAACAACCCTACTCTTAGCAATTCGGTCTACGAGTTCCCACATAAGGTCGTTGCATCACTCTCATACAGCCGTCGCTATGGCCAGCATGGAACAAATGTTATGCTTCTCTACAACAGCCACTCGGGCGAACACTACTCGCTAACATACGCTAAGGGCAAGGTCGATATAAACGGTGACTCGTATAACGGCAACTCCCTGATTTACATCCCTACAGAATCAGAAATGGAGAGCATGCGCTGGGCCGATGATAGCTCCATGGAGAAGTTCAACGACTACATCAAAGCTGATAAATACCTCAGCTCACATCGTGGCAAATTTGCTGAGCGCAACTCACACTCACTGCCTTTTGTTCACCGCCTCGACCTACATGTTGCCCAGGCATTCTATTTCGACAAGAGCAGTAGCCGCCGCGCCGAGCTAACCCTCGATGTTATCAACCTTGGCAACCTACTCTGCCGCTCATGGGGCATGAACTACCGCACCTCGAATTGGACCTTGTCACCACTCACAGTTACAGAGCTTGAGCAGGTGGAGAATAACTACCGCCCTGTCTACAAATTCAACGGCGCAGAGTACACCACTGATGACATCCTCTCACGCTGGCACATGCAAATCGGCGTAAGAGTGGTATTCTAAGCCTCACATATCTCTGCAATAAATCACTGCGATGCCTCTCAAAATTGGGCATCGCAGTTTTATTTATGCGACATATCAACCCACGCAATCCACAACACAGAGCCAATTAACCATCGAAAATATTTGCATTAACAGCATATTTTTTCTATATTTGCATGAAATATCGAATTGATTTTTGCTTTTCTTTTGCACTTCTTGGCAAATCGCGGGTAGTAGTAAAAGTATATCATCGTAAATATCAATTCGTTATAACTCTTTTCGCAAGCGCGCATGCGTGTATATACGCGAGTACGATGTGAGTGATGACATAGAGAAAATTAAGATAAAAAATAATTAAAACATTAACACATGAAAAAGATTCTTTTCTTTGCGGCATTGATGCTCGGTATGGTATCATGTCAGACAGGGCCAGAGGGTTTGGATGTTATTGTTGGTGGCGAGCAGGAGGTGATGCTTAATGTATCGCTTCCAGAGTCTACCCGTAGCGCAAGCTCTACAGGCTTTGATTTCACTAATTTCGAGAGCAACGAAAATTATGACTTGCGTTTTATCCTCGAGATTGCTTACAATGATCACATCTATCGCGTTGTTAAGACCTCTGAGACTACAAGCGCAACATTCCCAGTGCGCCTTGCTCCAGATCGTGAGTACACATTCACTGTATGGGCTGACCTTGTAAAGGAGAATACAGAGGCAGCAGACCTTCACTACAACATCCTTGACAATGCTCAGGATAATGTTTCAGCCTTGTCAAACATCACATTCAAGAGCTGGACTCCTAATGTAGAGACACGCGATGCTTTCTGTGGTCGTCGCAAGCTTCTTAGCACTGAGTCGGTTACAAATATCGGCACAATCACTCTTACTCGTCCTTTCGCTAAGGTTCGCGTAGTTTCTACTGATATTGCTGAGGTTCGCAAGTTCGGCATCGAGCCAAATAGAGCGACTGTCACTTACCGTGTGCCTATGTACAATGCATTCAATGCAGTTACAGGTGAGGTTGTTGGCAATGCTACAGAGGATCTATCTTATACTTACGACATTGCAAATAACACATACAGCGACAACACAAATGAACTTACAGTATTTGCTGACTACATTCTTGTTTCTGCAAACACTATCAAGTTTGACCTTGATGTAAAGCAGAATGATGCTTCTATCAAGAACAACAGCTTCAATACTGAGATTCCAGTTGAGGCAAACAAGGTTACCTCTATCGTAGGTGATGTTCTTACTGAGGGTGGTAATGTATCTGTAAAGATCGAGAACGAGCTTGGCGAGAAGGAGACTATCAACTATGTAGATAATGCTGAGTCTTTGCAGGAGATTATCAACAACTCTGAGGAGGGCAAGAGCGTAAATATTACACTTGGTGACGATATCGACCTTGGTGCACTTGCAGGCATTCTTTCAACACGCGCAGAGAAGCAGTACGGCCTTGAGGTACCTGCAGGCAAGAGCGTTGTTCTTGACCTTAACGGTTGCACTATCAGCCAGACTAAGGAGTGCTCTGCAAACTACTCTATGATTGTGAACAAGGGTAACCTTACAATCACTGATAACAGCGTTGCTAAAAATGGTACTATTAGCTTCAAGGATACTGGCGCTGGTGATCCAACCTTTGGTTGGGGTTCATACACTCTTCGTAACGAGGGTACACTCGTAGTGGAGAATGGTACTATCAAGCACCTTGGCGAGCAGAACCCAGGTAACGGTCAGCCAAATGTTCATATGTACTGCGCTATCTTCCAGTACAGCGGTAAGTCTACTATCAACGATGGTGTAATCTCTACTCCTACATACCGTTCAGTTCGTTTGTGGAGTGGTGATATGACAATCAATGGTGGTGAGTTTGAGGGTCAGCTTTGGTTGCAGGCTGTAAATAACAACTCTAACTTGACTATCAATGGTGGTACTTTTGCTCCACGCGGTAATGACGGTTCATCTGTATTCGTTACTAACGATACATACACTGTAAACTTTGCTGTTAATGGTGGTCACTTTACTACCAAGATTGGTATGTCTAAGCCATTCGGCTGCATCACTGGCGGTACATTCACTACAGCTGCTAAGGAGAATACAGCAGCAGCTCTTATTAACGACGACTATGCTTGGGTTGAGGCTGAGGGTCTTTGGACTCTTGCGCGTAAGGCAGATGTTGCAAAGATTGGCGAGGTAGGTTATACATCTTTGGCTAAGGCTGTTGCAGCAGTTAATGATGGTGGGACTATCACCCTTGTTGCAGATGAGGTATTTACCGAGAATAACTATTACGACAACGGTGGTTGGAAGGATGGTTTAGGCTATAGCGGCGACAAGAGCTTTACTATTGATCTTAACAGCAAGACTATCCGTCAGAATGGTGCTCTCAATGATTATTTGATATGGATTAAAAATGATGGTTCTAAGGCTAATACCATTACATTGAAGAATGGTACTCTTGATGCTGGCACAACAGCTTACTGCGCTTTTGCTACTGCTTCTTCAAACAAACAGAAGATGACCATTAACCTTGAGGATATAAACCTTGTTGGTAACAACTCGAATGGTGCTGTTGCTAAGATTCGAGGTGGCGCAGAGTTGAATGTTAAGTCTGGTACAGTAATTACTGGTAAGAATAACTATGTTGGTATTGAGGCTGTAGGTAATAACACAGTTGTTAATATCTATGATAATGTAAATATTTATCAGAATGGTACAGGCAGCTATGTAGGAGGCATTGTTGGTGCAAGCTATAACGCTACAATGAATATTTATGGTGGTTATGGTAAGAGTGCTAAGTGTGGTATTATCGTTATGAGCACAGGTGCTACTATCAATGTATCTGGTGGTGAGTGGATTGCCAATAATGATGGTACTGTTGCTACTGATAATAATGCAGTATTGGTATCGCAGAACAATCGTTATGAGACAGGTTGGGCGTGCAAGTCTATACTAAATGTAACTGGCGGCACATTCAAGGGCGGCTACAATTGCTATGGTATGGGCCCTGGTGTTGAGCCAGACGACGCTCAGATTAACATCAAGGGTGGTAACTTCAACTCTAATCCTGCAAGCTATGTGGCTGAGGGCTTCGGTGCTACAGAGGACAACGGTATTTGGACTGTTGCTAAGTCATACGATATCACAGAGGAGGGTTATACTATCCTTACTGCTCCAGGTATGTTCTGGTTTGCTAACGAGGTAAATGTTAACAAGAATGCATTTAACGGCAAGACTGTTAAGCTTGGTGCTGATATCGACCTTAACAACGCAGAGTGGACTCCTATCGGTCAGACTGGTGCTACAACATTTAATGGCGTATTCGATGGTCAGAACTACACTATCTCCAACCTTAATGTAAACTCTGAGGCTCAGACAGGTACACACTACTCTTCAGGTTTGTTTGGTTGGGTAGAGTCACACACTGCTGGTCGCGGTCACCTAAAGAATGTTAAAATCAACGGTGCTACTATCAAAGGCCACCACAACTGCGGTGCTTTGGTAGGTTATATCACTCAGGAGACTGCATTGGTTGAGAACTGCCATGTAACAGGTGCTAATGTAACTTGTACTAAGGCTAACGACGATGCAGACGGCGACAAGGCTGGTGCTTTGATTGGTAACGCTACTGTAGCGACTCCTATAAAGGGTTGTACTGCTGCGGACTCAACAGTATCTGCAGGTCGTGATGCAGGTCAGGTTATCGGTGCTGGTAAGGAGGCTAATGTAACAGGTTGCTCAGCAACTAATGTTGTAGTTTCAGCAAACGAGACAAGTACTGGTAAGAATATCCGCAACGAGGTTATCGGTCGTCTTTTGTAATCCGATATACTTTGATAATAAAAGCGCTCGACTTCGGTCGAGCGCTTTTGTTATATATAATAGGTATGACATAAAAGACCAGAGCCCATAGCAAACTTACGACAGCAGCAGATATTATTAAAAATATTTATGAACTTATAATTGCTTTATCCGATTTGTTTTCGTAACTTTGCGCTGATTTTTGCTAATGAGTATAATTAAGTGATTTTATAATAACTAATTAAAAACTAATTGACTATGATTTACTCACACGAAGTGCAGCAGATGTGCTGCGTGAAGAAGGGTGCTAACCACGAGTCAGCTCCAATCCCTGAGGAGGGAAAATGGGTACGCG
>JAFYRL010000122.1 GCA_017546975.1 Alistipes sp. | reverse complement strand
GTTCGAGCAGGATATGTAACAGACTTACTCGGTATTGTCGAAAGAATCTTTTTCATTATTCTCCAGGTTTTCCTTACAAATATAACTCAAATTGGTGTATAATTCGTACATTTGTTAAAATTTTATTTTGATGTTCGCCCTTGCCGACTGGATTCAAGACCAGATCATTGCTGGACGTTCCCATATTTTTAAGTGGTGCACTTCTACAAGATTAAATAAGCGCGATTATGGTTACTATGAGTTACAATGGCTATATCGCTATCAATAGTAAAATCATAAGAACTCATGGATCTCATCAATAACCAACCTCCATTAGCCCTCAATTTCTTGACAGAAGGGGTCAGATACAACGCTCGACAAAAGAAACCACCCAGGGAAGTACTCTGAAGTACAGCCCTGGGTGGTTTGAACTTTTGTGATGTGCCGCAAATTGCGGCTTATCACAAGAAATTACCAGATGATTACACGCTCAGCCTCTGGCATATACATCGCATTCTCCTCAGTGATACCAAAAGCATCATAGAAAGACTGGATGTTGCGAAGTGTAGCGTTTACACGGTTGCGGCCAAGTGAGTGAACATCAACCTTTGTAAGGCGCTCCTTCTCCTGGTCAGTGATGTTCTGAGCCCAAAGAGTTGCGTAACCGATATAGAAGCGCTGCTCGCCTGTGAAGCCGTCGATATCCTCTGGACGGCCCTCTGCCCATGCGTAATCCTTAAGACCTGTGAAAGCAAGGCGTAGACCACCCTGGTCAGCGATATTCTCACCGAGTGAGAACTTACCGTCAGCGAACAAGCCTGGAAGAATCTCGATAGCGTTGAACTGCTCAACAAGGATGTTTGTCTTCTTCTCGAAGGCTGCACGATCCTCAGCTGTCCACCAATCGTTCATGTTACCAATCTTATCGAACTGTGAACCCTGGTCATCGAAGCCGTGGGTCATCTCATGTGCGATAACAACACCGATAGCACCATAGTTTACAGCGTCGTCAGCGTTAGGATTGTAGAATGGAGGCTGGAGAATAGCTGCTGGGAAGCAGATCTCGTTGGTTGTAGGCATGTAGTATGCGTTAACCATCTGTGGTGGCATGAGCCACTTCTCACGGTCTACTGGCTTACCTACCTCCTGCATAGAGTCAGCAGTGTACCAGCGGTTAGCCTCAACCACATTCTCCCAATAGCTCTTCTGTGGGTCAACAACAAGTGTTGTATAATCCTTCCACTTATTAGGATAGCCAATCTTCACAGTAAAGGCAGCAAGCTTCTCCTGAGCCTTAGCCTTAGTCTCATCACCCATCCAATCAAGAGCCTCGATATGCTTAGAGAACGCCTTCTGGATATTTGATACCATAAGCTCTACGCGAGCCTTCTCCTTCTCTGGGAAGTACTTAGCAACATACATCTGACCTACAGCCTCTGAGAGGATTGAGTTAGGCACACCCATAGCGCGCTTCCAGCGTGGACGAATCTCCTGAGTACCAGACATTGTCTTACCGAAGAACTCGAATGATGCAAGTGCGAACTCCTCGCTGAGGTATGATGCAGCAGCATCAATATAGTGCACCGCAACATAAGCACGCAACGCCTCAACAGGTGTAGTAGCCAAGACATTCATGATATTTGCGAATGATGATGGCTGGCTTACAACAACCTTATCGATAGCCTCGATGCCCATAGCCTCGAAGTATGCATTCCAATCTACTGTAGCGAACTCCTTGCAAAGTACCTCCTTAGTGTATGGGTTGTAACCCTTAACGATATCACGGCACTCAACATTTGACCATGATTTCTCAGCGATAGCATCCTCAATAGCGAGAACATCAGCTACCATCTTCTTGTGGTCACCCTCAACACCTGCAAGAGTCAACAACTTCTCAAGGTAAGCAACATACGCCTCCTTGATGGCTGCATTCTTCTCATCGATGTAGTAGTCGCGGTTACCCATACCTAGACCACCCTGCTCGAAGTAGAAGATAGTCATGTTGCTGTCCTCAAGGTCAGCAGCTGGATATGCAGCGAAGAATACACCAATACCGTCGGTGTGAAGTGCTGGGATAGAGCTAAGAAGTGCTGCACGATCCTCAGTAGCAAGGATTGCGTTCAACGCCTCACGGATAGGCTCTGCGCCCTCACGGTTAAGACGCTCCTCGTCAAGACCCATCTTATATAGGTCTGAGATCTTCTGCTCTACGCTACCAAACTCAGCCTTAGTCTTAGACATCTCGTTGAAGAGCTCATTGATACGAATCTCGTTGTTCTCACGAAGAACATCGAAAGAGCCATAACGAGAGTACTCAGGCTTTAGAGGGTTGTTCTTCTGCCAACCACCTGTAGCCCACTGATAGAAGTCATCGTTACGCACGATAGACTCATCAAAATTATTGATGTCGATAGCTGGCACCTCTGCCTGCTTATCGCCATTTGCACATGCAGTCATCATAAGTGCAGTTGCAAGGAATAGAGTTAATTTTTTCATTATTTGATGATTAGTAATTTGTAGTTAGGTTTTAGAGAGTCTGATTCTGGGATCTCTGGGTATTATGGGTAGTGTGGGTAGTGTGGGTATCATGGGTATTTTACCCAATCTCCCCATCATACCCGCTATACCCACTGCGTAGCAGTCGCTTGGAACAAGCGAAATACCAACTTTCAGGGTAGCACCCAATTTCTTGTCAGAAGGCTGCAGATACAACGCTCGGCAAAATATGTCTGCCTTATCACAAGAAATTACTTGCGAATTGCAGCCACGCCTGGCAACTCCTTACCCTCCATATACTCCAACAACGCACCACCGCCTGTTGAAACATAAGATACCTTATCAGCAAGGCCGAACTTGTTTACACAAGCTACTGAGTCACCACCACCGATAAGTGAGTAAGCACCATGCTTCTCTGTAGCCTCAGCGATAGCCTCAGCAACAGCGCGTGAGCC
>JAFYRL010000121.1 GCA_017546975.1 Alistipes sp. | reverse complement strand
GGTGATGAGAACCCAGACGCTGGTGAGGAGACTCCAGGCGAGGGTGATGAGAACCCAGACGCTGGTGAGGAGACTCCAGAGGCTGGTGATGAGGTAGAGGTTCCAGCTGAGCCATCTGCATTGTCAGTAACTGCTAAGGATCTCTCTTCTTACTCAGTAGCTGCTTCTGAGCGCGTTGAGATCGTTAAGCCTTACTACGGTGAGGTTAAGCGTTCATTCGCTCCTGCAACTCTTAAGAGATAATTTTAGAGTATCTCAATATTGTAGCCTACTCCTTCGGGGGTAGGCTATTTTTTTGTTTTATCAGCCTGAACGCTCGTGTGTGTCAAAAAAAAAATCTTCTTATTAGTTCTACTTTATCATTTTTTAGTATCTTTGCAACTTGAGAGAGTATGGTAATGACTATAGTCTCGTTTGGAATGAATAATTTGTTAATAGATAATAAACTAACTAATTACTAATATTTTATGAATAAGGTGAAATTTTCATTGTTTGCCTTGGCACTAATCTTCGGTGCGTCATGCGTTCAGGATCCTGTTATGGAGGAGTCTGCAGCTCAGACTAATGGAGTTATTGCTAAGAAGATTATTAACACACCAGATGATGCTGCCAAGGGTAAGCTTATCCTCTTCGTAACTGAGGAGCTTGCTGATGTGTGGTCAAATGCAGAGGTTGCAACTCGCTCAGGTATGGATACTCTTGATGCTGTTGCTATGGAGTTTGATGCTGAGGCTATTACGCCTCTTTTCAACATGAATATCGACGGAGATGCTAAGCGTGCACAGAACTTGCACCGTTGGTTTGTTGTTGAGTTTGATGATGAGGCCGATCTTGAGTCTGTAGCAAATAAGTATGCTGCAAATAAGGAGATTAGCCGTGTTCAGTACTCAACTGTTATGGCTCGCCCAGATGTTAAGGTCTTCCCTGCTGAGGCTCCTATTGCTACTCGTGCTGATAATGATATGCCTTTCGATGATCCAGGTCTTGATAAGCAGTGGCACTACAATAATGAGGGTCTCCAGTCAATCTACAAGGGTGCTAAGGAGGGTGAGGATATCAATGCATTCTCAGCTTGGGAGTATACTGCTGGCTCAAACCAGGTTATTGTAGCTGTAGTTGATGAGGGTGTAAAGTATAACCACCCAGACTTGGCTGCAAATATGTGGGTTAATGAGAAAGAGTTGAATGGTGCTACAGGTAAGGATGATGATGGTAACGGCGTTATCGACGATATCTATGGCTACAACTGTGTTAAGCGTAACGGTAATATCACTTGGGACAAAGGTACTATGACAGGTGACGGTTGGGTTGGTGACTCAGGTCACGGTACCCATGTTGCAGGTACTGTTGCTGCTGTAAACAACAATGGTCTTGGTGTTTGTGGTGTCGCAGGTGGCTCTGGTAAGGGTGATGGCGTTAGAATTATGTCAATCCAGATTTTTGATGGTGTTGATGGTAGCTCAATTGATCAGACTGCAAAGGGTATTATGTATGCTGCTGATAATGGCGCGCATATCCTTCAGAACTCTTGGGGTTATCCTCTTCGTGGCGGCGCTACAATGACAGATGCTGACTATGAGCGTGTATATGGTGCTGAGCTTGCTGCTATTCGTTACTTTGTTAGCAAGACCAATAGCCCTGCTATGGATGGTAGCGTAGTAATCTTCGCTGCTGGTAACGAGGGTCAGCCATCATCGCACTATCCAGGTGGTTATAATGAGATTATCTCTGTAACAGCTGTTGGTCCAGATGGTCTTCCTACATCTTATACAAACTACAATTATGGTTGTAATGTAGCTGCTCCTGGTGGAGATGTTGACTATGTTGTTGAAGGCCGTTATTATGACTATAAGTATGATGGTGCTGTTTATTCGACACTTCCAAGTGAGACAATCGATGTCTACACAGGTCGAGCATACGGCTCAGACTATGGCTATATGCAGGGTACATCAATGGCATGTCCTCATGTGTCAGGTATTGCAGCCTTGGTTCTCTCTTATGCTGTAGAGAATGGTATTCACATCACTAATAATCAGCTTTATGATATCATCACATCTTCAGTGCGTAATATCGATGATAGCCTAACAGGTGTTAAGCCTCTATATCCTGGTTATTCTCAGCTTGGTAGCATGAGTTTGGATGCATACAAGGGTAAGATGGGTACTGGTAAGATTGATGCTTTGATGGCAATCATGAGTGTTCGAGGTGCTCAGTGTATCCCAGCTACAGTAGGTAAGGAGTTGGAGGTGAAGGTTGCAAACTTCGTTGGTAATGGTGATATCAAGGTTAAGGCTTTCAACGGCTATGAGATCTCGGAAGAGACTAAGCAGCGTCTTGGTATTGAGAAGGTTGAGTTCTTCAGCACAAGCGTTTACCTTACATGTAAAAAGCCAGGTATTGGTGTTATCACAGTTAAGTACATCGCTGGTGGTGATAAAGTCGGTGGCGGTGACTTGACCGGTGGTAAGCTAATGGAGAAGGAGATTGTTATCATCGCTCGTGAGGCTAACGATAACGGTGGTTGGTTGTAATATTGTAGAACTCTAAAATAGATTATAGCATATGAAAATCTTTAAGATATGGTCTTTGGCAGTAGTTCTGCTTATGACAATGGTCGCTTGTGGTGGCGATAAGAATGACGGAGGTAAGGAGCCAGGTGGTAACTCAACTATCTCAGGTAATCTTGGCGAGATTGAGAAGGAGTGGAAGCTCGTTTCAGTGAATGGTATTGCTAATGAGTTCCATGTATATATCAGCTTTAGCGAGGGTTACTTCGCAATGTATCAGCAGGTATATAGCCGTGAGTTTAAGTTCTATCAGGGTGACTATGAGGTTTCTGGCAAGAAACTCTCTGGTGAGTACCTCTTTGAGGATGAGTCTGGTAATGATGTTTATGAGCCTTGGAAGTGCTCTTACACCGGTGGTATCTCGGATGATGGTAATACCATGACTCTTGTAAGCGATGAGAAGGAGCCTATCACTTGTGTGTATGAGGCTTGCACTATCCCAGAGGATGTTAAGGAGGAGGCTTTGGCTTCAACTCGTAGCGTTGAGGTTATCCCATTCCTATAATGAGAGGCTAAAGTAATAGCACTCAATAGTAGAGGCTGTCTAATGGAGCATGTGATTATGCTTTGTTAGACAGCCTTTTTTTAGGCGTAGATGACTCGATTTCGAAAATAATACCTATATTTGCACCTTGTGGAGGTGTGTAATTATGGCACCTTTGGGTATTGAAATACTTTAATTAAAACTACTATGAATAGAACAAAACTCTTTATTCTTGCTTTGGCTGGAATGTTTGCAGTGTCGTGTGCTACCGACAATGTTGATCAGGCAGGCTCAGTATCTACTGAGGTTGCTGTGATGAAGAAGTTTGTTAACACATCCGACAAGGCTGTCAAGGGTGAGCTTATCATCTATGTTGATGAGAATACTGCTGCACAGCTTGAGGGCGCTGCTGATGCTACTCGTTCGGGCGTTACAGCTCTTGATGCTGTGGCTGTAGAGCTTGGTGCTGAGCAGCTTATGCCTGTGTTTAACCTCAAGGTTAATGCTGAGCGTAAGCGTGCGATGGGTATGCACCGCTGGTACACTATGACTATGCCTGAGGATGCTGATCTTGAAGTTGCAGCTAAGGCGCTTGCTGCTCTTGATGTTGTTGAACGCGTGCAGTTCTCTACACAGGTAGAGGCTCCTAAGTATCAGGCTTTGGAGGAGATTGATGCTCCTGCTGCTACTCGTACTACTGATGGCCAGCCATTTAACGATCCTCTTCTATTGGAGCAGTGGCACTATAATAACGATGGTACTGTTGACTTCCCAGGTGCTAAGGCTGGCGCAGATGTTAACCTCTTCGAGGCGTGGAAACTCACTACAGGTCGTCCTGATGTCGTTGTTGCAGTTGTTGATGAGGGCGTATGCTATGAGCATGTCGACCTTAAGCCAAATATGCGTGCTAATGAGGCTGAGCTTAATGGCGTAGAGGGTGTTGATGATGATGGTAATGGCTATGTGGATGATATCTATGGCTACAACTTCGTACATAAGGGTGCTATTTCTTGGACTCGTGCAGGTGACTCTGGTCACGGAACTCATGTTGCAGGTACTGTAGCTGCTGTAAATAACAACGGTATCGGTGTTGGTGGCGTTGCCGGTGGCTCTGGTAATGGCGACGGTGTTCGTATGATCTCTTGCCAGATTATCTCTGGCGGTACTCCTGCAGGTGTCTCTGCTACGGCTGCTGCTGTTGAGTATGCTGCTGATAATGGCGCTTGTGTATTGCAGAACTCATGGGGCTTCGAGGCTGGAGTACTCTCTAATGATGACGGCTTTGAGAAAGGCTCTACAAGTGTTGAGGCTACTGCGTTCCTATACTTTATGGAGACAAAGAACCATCCAAACCTTGATGGTGGTATCATAATCTTTGCTGCGGGTAATGATGGTAGAAATGTTGCTGGTTACCCAGCTGCATGGAATAAGCTTATTGCCGTGTCTGCTATTGCTCCTGATGGTCTTCCAACATACTTTACATGCTACGATCGTGGTTGTAATGTCTCTGCTCCAGGTGGTGAGTACTTTAAGCGTGGAGGTCAGACTATTGATACTGGTTGTGTTGTCTCTACATTGCCTAATAACAAGTATGCTCGTATGCAGGGTACATCTATGGCGTGTCCTCATGTATCTGGTATTGCTGCTTTGGCTATCTCATACGCCGCTGATAATGGTATCGTATTGACTCTTCCAGAGTTGAAGGATATTATCGTGTCATCTATTACAACATTTAATCAGTGGTCGGGTCAGAAGACACACTATATGGGTGGTACAATCAACCTTGCGAATTATAATAACAAGATGGGTACAGGTCTTATCGATGCATACCGCGTGTTGATGGCAGTTCGTGGTACTACATGTATTCCAATTCCTCTTGATGAGCAGGTAATTCTTGATATTAGCGCATATATCGGTGATGGTAAGGGTGCGATCAAGATGCTTAAGACCGATATCCCAGAGGATGTTGTCGAGAAGCTCGGTATCACAGAGTGTAAGTTCATGGGTAGCAAGCTCATTATGACATGTACTAAGCCTGGCTCTGCACTTGTAACCTTGAAGTATGTTGCTGGTGGTAATACAGTAGGTGGTGGTCTGGTTACTGGCGGTATGGAGGCTCAGCAGGAGTTTGCTCTTATCGTTCGCCCAGGTGTTAAACTTGATGAGGAGACAGGTGCACCACTTAACCCGGGTGGCTGGTTGTAATCTATGTTGAATAATAAAATTAGATTAGAGATATGAAGAAGTTTTTTGCGGTATTGGCTCTTGCACTTGTTGCCTTTGTGGCGTGTACGCCTAACGATACTCCAGAACCAGGTGTAAATCTTGGCGTGCCAACGGATGTGGATGGCCAGTGGCATCTTGTTGAGTGGAACGGTGAGACTCCAGAGTTTGATGTCTACATCAATTTTGATAAGGGTAACTTTGATATCTACCAGCAGGTATATTCGTTGTACTATGTAAACTACAATGGTACCTACTCTGTTGCCGATACAACTTTGTCGGGTACATACTCTGATGGTACAAAGTGGGCTTGTGGCTACAACTTTACTATTGAGAAGCGTGAGTTCACAAATGATGGTAAGACCTATAAGGCTAATGCTCTTATCTTGAAGAGTCGTGAGGCTAATAAAATTGAGAGTGTCTATGAGTCATGTAAGATCCCTCAGGCTATTATTGATGAGGCTTCAGAGACTCGTGCTGCAGAGTTTACTCCATTCTTGTAGTGGGGTGACCATATAATAAATAGAGCCTATCCTGTGGGGTAGGCTCTATTTATTATAGGGATGTTCTATAAATTAGTAAATTAAGTTTAACAATATGTAGTTTTATTTTATATTTCGGTTGCTTTTGTGTCTATTTCGGCATCTATCTTATCTTTCCTCGGTTGCTATGCCCGCATAGCGCCCTCGAAAAAGAT
>JAFYRL010000120.1 GCA_017546975.1 Alistipes sp. | reverse complement strand
GGTAAACCTGAGTACCTCTACCGCCTTATGGAGATCTTCAAGGAGGAGGGTATTATGAGCGACTGGTTCTTGTATTGCGACACCGCATTCCGCATCTCCCCACCACTCACAATCTCCGAGGCCGAAATCGAGGAGTGCTGCGAAATTATCAAGCGATCATTGGATAGGTTGTAAGCGGATGATGTACAAAATAAGAGTGACTGTCCAACAAGTTAATGGACAGTCACTTTTTCTTGTGAAGTTGTATAACAAGAGCTAATTTTAGGCGCACGAAGCTCGAAAAAGCGGAGTTTACTTGGCGTAAATGAGCATTTTGAGAACGAGCATAACGACAAAATAACCCAATTATCCAACTTTGTTCTTGCTGATTTAGTATATTTATACTAACTTTGCGCGATGTGCGTGTTTAGAGCAACGGCACAAGAAGTATTTATGTTAGAGAAGTTAGCTAAACAGACCGCGATATATGGTATCAGTACGATAGTTGTTCGTTTCTTGAACTATCTGCTTACCCCATACTATACCCGTATCTTTGACCAGGGGGAGTATGGTATTGTCACTGATATATACGCACTTATTCCCTTTGCCCTTGTACTGCTATCTATGGGTATGGAGTCGAGCTACTTCCGCTTCACCACACGCGCCGAGGAGGAGGGTGGCGATGTTGCCGAAGGCAAGCGCAAGGTCTTTGCCTCAACATGGGGTTTAACATCGCTCAATGCTATAATCTTCTTCGTTGTAGTACTCCTCTTCAATATGCCGATATCAAGGGCTATGGGCGCGGTATATGTTGCTCACCCTGAGTATGTCACTATCGTGGCAGCCATTGTCATGCTCGATGTGTGCTCAATGATACCCTTCTCGCGTCTTAGGGAGCAGGGTCGAGCGATGCACTTTGTGCTACTCAAAGCGCTCAGCGTACTACTCAATGTCACCCTTGCCATAGGCTTCGGCATTGCAGGTCTATACGCCACAGAGTTTGGTGTCGGCTGGGTACTTATAGCCAACCTTATTGCAAGCGTTGTGACCCTCGTAGCGCTTCTACCATCGACAGATCGCGTTATACCACGCATCGATATTCCATTGATGCGAAAGATACTCATCTACTCGCTACCGCTACTCATAAGCGGCATTGCAGGTACGGCAAATGAGTTTATCGACCGCCAGATGATTAAGTATCTCACACCTGAGGCCACAGCAATGGCAGAGTTGGGCATATATGGTGCGATAGTAAAGATTGCCGTTGTAATGACCCTCTTTACGCAGATGTACCGTCTTGCTGCCGAGCCATTCTTCCTTGCGGGCTTCAAAAAGGAGGAGTTCAAGGAGGCAAATGCCGCATCGATGAAGTACTTTATCATCGCCTCGATGCTCATTTTCCTCACTATCACACTCTTTAGTGATTTGTTCGCCCTTATCGTAGGTCGTAGTTTCCGCGAGGGTATTGATATACTTCCTATTGTTCTTTTATCGAACATCTTGGCGGGCGTATGGTTTAACCTGTCGTTCTGGTATAAGCGCGAGGAGAAGACCAAATATGCCATGTACATCACCTTCTTAGGGTTGTTCGTAACCATAGCGCTAAGTTTTGCCCTTGTGCCAAAGATGGGCTACCGCGGTGCTGCATGGGTGCGCCTTGTTGCTGAGGCTGCTATGGTTGTAATGAGCTATGCTCTATGCCAGCGACACTACCCTATACCATACGATCTTCGACGCATAGGCGAGTATTTCGCTGTGGGCGCTGGAGCATATCTAATCTCGGTGTTCTGCGTAGAGCCTTTGGGCGGCGCATGGGCCGTAGCGGCAAATTTTGTATTGCTATGCCTTGCAACATACTACGCTATATGGCGAGAGAAGATTGATGTTAAGGGGCTTATGAGGGCAATAATTAGAAAGTTTATACGATGAAGTTTTCAGATATCATAGGACACGACACACTCAAGGCGAGGCTACGCGCACAGATAGATGTTGGGCGTGTGAGTCATGCTCAGCTCTTTACGGGAGATGCGGGCTACGGCTCACTACCTCTCGCATTGGCCTATGTGCAGTATCTCTTCTGCAAGAACCGCCACGATGGTGACTCATGTGGTGTATGCCCCTCATGCCAACAGATTGAGGCTCTTGCCCACCCCGACCTACACATGGTATACCCCGTGAATAAGCGCGAGAAGAAGTCGGGCGAGGTGATAATAAGCGATATGTTTATCAAGGAGTGGCGTGAGCTATGGCAGAGTAATAGAGGCATCTTCTCGGCAGAGGAGTGGTTCTCGATGCTCGACCTGGGCAAAACATTGAAGGGACTTATCACAGCCAAAGAGTCGGAGGAGATAATCCGCAAGTTGCAGTTTAAGAGCTTCTCATCGGACTACAAGGCGATGATTATATGGCTTCCTGAGGCGATGAATCAGGAGGCGGCAAATAAGATTTTGAAGATTTTGGAGGAGCCATGGGACAAGACGCTCTTTATCCTTGTCTCGGAGCACCCCGACCAACTATTACAGACTATCACATCGCGAACACAAGAGGTGTCTGTGGGCCGCATAGACATCCCTACGCTTAAGAGTATTGCGCTTAGCGAGGGTAAGAGCGAGCAAGAGGCGCACAATATTGCCCGCTTAGCAAACGGTTCATTGTTGGAACTTAGAGAGCTTCTTCGTGGTGAAACAGATGATACGCGCGCCACATCGTTTGAGCTATTCACTCGCCTTATGCGCCTAAGCTACAACGATAAGCACCTCGAACTCTTCGAGTGGGCAGATGATGTTTCAGCACTATCGCGTGAGGGTCAGCGTCAGTTCCTACTCCATGCTGTGCGCCTACTTCGTGAGAGTTATATGCTCCATGCAGGTCTTGGCTCAATAAGTTACCTCTGGGGTGATGAGGAGAAGTTTTGCAGGAATTTCGCTCCGTACATCGGCAACCAGAACATCGAGATTTTGGTTAAGGAGATTGAGGATGCCATGCTACAAATAGCACAAAATGGCGCACCAAAGATAGTATTTACCCACTTTGCTCTCGCAGTGTCGAAGCAGATAAACAGACTTCAATAATGAGTGCAACGAGTGTAATACTACTATTGGGATCGAACGATACAGAGGCGCAAAAGCTGCTACTGCAGGCGATAGACAACATCGCCACAACCGTAGGCGAGGTGGTCAAGGTATCGAAAAGCTTTAGAAGCGAGGCGTATGGTTTTACCTCCGAGCGAGAGTTTATAAATCAGGCTGTGGAGGTTATAACCGAGTTAGATGCCTACACATTACTGAACAGAATAAACCATATCGAGGCTCTTCTTGGGCGTGACCGCAATGAGGAGCAGAGGGTTAAGGCTGAGAGAAATGAGGCTTATGCCTCACGACCTATCGATATAGATATAATTTTCTATGGCGATGAGTCGTTTGAGGATGATAGGCTTACCATACCCTACCACTTTTTGGATGAGAGAGAGTATGCCCTACGCCCCGTAGCAGATATAGCCCCAGAGCGTAAGCACCCAAAGTTAGCTTACACCCCAGCTAAGATGTTACAAAATATTAGCGATAAACAATCATAAAAGTAATATGCTGATTATGAAATATATAACTAAAATATTTATCCTCTGCATAGCAATCCTATCCTTTGTAGGATGCTTCAAGGAGGAGAAGCAGGGTACATCACTACACATTGCCCTCTACTCACAGAATGTCAAGGATGACCCTATACTAAAGACCACACACGATATTGAGGCGTATGCCTTTCATGTGGAGAAGGGTTCAAAGTGGGAGGTGACAACATGGGAGGACGCTCTTGAGCACATCATAACAAACAAGGACCGCGTAAATATGCAGCTCTCGACACCTGAGGTTATCGGCACATACGACCCAGAGGCCGAGTATCAGATAACCTTGGAGCTATGGTCACAATACACCTTTCTTGTGGTTGTAGATAAGACCAACAGGATATACGCAACACGCTTCTATGAGACGCCGATGAACTATCCTGTAATGCCAATACAGCTGCATCTTTATGCTCACAAGAAGAGTGGACCTACAAATGGTTGGGATATGGTAAACCCATTCCCGGATGATGTACGAGAGCCTCTTGTACCCACAGAGGAGAAGCCTAAGGATGAGAAAAACGAGAAGGATTCAAAATAGTAATGAATAAGAGAGAAAATAGCATAATGAGAAGCATCACACGCCTAATATCTGTGGCGATAGTTCTACTCTTTGGTGGCGCACTATTTACGAAGTGTGCCTCAACAATGACACCTACAGGTGGACCTAAGGATACCATACCCCCTGTAATCGTGTTTATGGAGCCCAATAACTTTACCACAAATATCGACACGCTTCACTATCCAAAGATCTACATTGGTTTCAATGAGTATGTGCAGATTAAGGATATACACAAGGAGCTATATACATCGCCAGCGATGAAAAAGAAGCCTACGGTAGTGCGCCGTGGCCAGGGCATCGTAGTAACAATTAAGGATACACTCAAGCCAAATACCACCTACGCCATAAACTTCGGCTCGTCGATATTGGATAATAACGAGGGTAACCCGCTTCACTCGATGCGTTATGTATTCTCTACAGGTCCAGAGATTGACTCGATGTATATGTCGGGATATACGGCAGACTCCTATAAGGCAGACTCGGTGAGCAAGTCGTTTATCTACTTCTTCCCTGCGGACTCTGTGGAGAGACCAGCGGAGTGGGACTCAACAATGTTTAAGCATAAGCCTGCGGTTATTGCTCGCGCCGAGAAGAATGGTATCTTCATCGCTCAAAACCTAAAGCCTATAGACTACCGCATCTACGCCTTTGAGGATACAAACGGCAATATGGAGTATGAGCCATCTATCGACCAGATTGGCTTCCTCGACTCGGTATATAACCCTAAGAATATGCCAGGATTTTATATCTGGTTTGACTCATTGCGTAAGTACCCTTCGGCAGATCCACAGCTCTATTTCCGCATGTTTAAGGATCGTCGCTTTGCACGCCAGACGCTATCGGGTCAAGAGCGCCTAAATCGTCATAAGGCAATGATTTACTTCGGCGCACCAAATCCAGAGGTTAAGAGCATACGCTTCGACTCTATTCCAGAGGATAGGGTTATCTACGATCCTAAGACTATTGGCAAGGATACCGTAGCTTTGTGGTTTGACCTTGCCCCTGAGGAGCTTCCTGATACTATCAAGGGCGAGATTACATACATGAAGCACGACTCTATCAACAACCTTGTGGAGTCTACCGACAAGCTACGCCTTGCATGGGTATATGTCGAGAGTAAGGAGGAGCGCGAAAAGCGAGAGAAGCAGGAGAAAGAGAAGGAGCGCGCCGAGAAGAATGGCGAATTGTGGGAGGAGCCTGCAAAGGAGAACCCTTTCAAGATTACCATACCTTCATCAGGTGACTACAATAGCGATAAACTCCTAAACCTTGAGTTTGACTATCCGCTAATTAAGTTTGACTCTGCGTCCATAAGCATGACTATGACGACAGAGCAGATTACCGAGCCTCAGGCCGTGGAGTTCCACTTTATTCAAGATACGATCAACCGTCAGAAGTATCAGCTGAGAACAAAGTGGGAACCTAAGGCTAAGTATGAACTTTTAATCCCTGCAGGAGTATTCGAGAATGTGGCACGCGAGAGCAACGACACACTAAAATACTCATATACAGGTTCTGACCCTGAGAAGTTTGCTCTTGTAAATGTCAATGTGCAGTCTACAAATAGCAAGGCAAAGTATATCCTTCAACTTACAAATGCTCAGGGTAGAGTGCAGAAGGAGATTAGGAATGTTGTTTCGGGTAAATACCGTTTTGAGTTTGTGTCGCCTGGCGATATTATGCTCCGCGTTGTGGAGGATATGAACGGTAACGGCAAGTGGGACACAGGCGACATGGTGCTTATGCGCCAGCCTGAGCGTACCGAGATCTTCAAAAACGAAGAGGGCCTTGAGGTTATAACCACAAAGGAGAATTGGGAGTATGACTTGGAGGTTAACATGGATACGCTCTTTGCCCCTGTGACCATGGAGTCACTTATCAAGTTGCTCAATGACAGGGAGGATGAGCGCCTTAAGAAGCTTGCTGAGGAGGAGGCTAAGAAGCGCAAGGAGAACGCCGCAAGAAACAACAACCAGAACTCAGGTATGGGCTTCGGTAATATGGGCGGTCTTGGTGGTCTTGGCGGCGGCATGACAACTACAAACACCATGGGTGGTAGTGGAGGCCTTGGCGGTAGTAGCCTTGGTAGCAGTAGTAGTTTGGGCGGTAATATGCGAAAATAGTGATGAGTAGAACACGATATTTTAGATTTATACTTTCTGTGGCTCTGATAGCGATTGCCACACTTGGTGCTGAGCGTGTCTCGGCACAGCACACCCTATCCCTAACAGGTGGTACGGGAGCATCATACGCTCGCTTCTACCCTGCCGAGGAGACAAAGTGGCTATGGGGATGCGAGAATGTAGGTCTGTCATGGCGTTTTTATAGCCCTAAGCCACGCTTTGTAGGTGCTGTGGGTGTCGACCTTGAGTATATGCAGCGAGGCTTTATCATGGGCTATGACTACGAGTCGGAGTGGGTAGCAGGAGCCGAGGGTGAGGAGACAAAGGAGATACGCCACTACAAATACTACACCCGCAACATTAACTCGTTGATGTTACCCTTTGTATGGCAGCCACATGTATATGCAGCACGCAACCGCCTAAGAATATTTGCGGAGGCGGCAGTTGTCTTTTCATACAACATATCATCGAAGTACAGCTATGAGTATGACCGCTATCCTGCGGGTAAGTACGAGTGGAAGGTGCCAAGAGATAACCGCTTTGGCTATGGTCTCTCGGGAGGCTTAGGCTTTGCTATCCTCTTTGGACAGGTCGAGGTAGGTTTTAAGGCTAAGTACGACTTTGGATATTCTGATATCCTTAAAAACAGAAATAAGTACTACACCACACATACCGATGGCAAGGAGAACCCATTCCACAAGGAGTTCCTCTATGGATATATGCCTCTGCGCTCACCTATAGACAACCTTACATTCTCCATGACCTTGGGTTGGCGCTTCAATGCACGCGGCTTTGATGAGTGGTTTACCGTACGACCAAAGAAGGAGCGAGGCTTAGACTCGTTTAACTTCTCATCACAGACAGGTTCTCAGAACGCAGGAAACAAGGGTGGTGCACAGAATCGTGGCGGTAGTACAGCTAACAGAGGAGGCAATACCCGCCCAGGAAGCACCACACGAAGATAACAAAAGAGTAAAACTAAAAAACAGATATTATTATGGATTCAACAAGACAGCAGAAGATAGCACGACAGATTCAGCGTGACATTGCAGAGATTCTTCAGAAAGATTTGGCCGATACCATTCGTGGCTCACTCGTTACAGTAACCACCGTGCGCGTATCTCCAGACTTGGCATACGCCAAGCTATACATTAGCATCTTCCCTTTTGAGCGTAGCGAAGCACTTCTTGAGGCTATCAAGGAGAAGAGCTGGTATGTTCGTAAGCTTCTTGGTGGTCGTATTCGCAACCAGCTTAAGATTGTTCCTGAGTTGGAGTGGTTTATCGATGACTCGTTGGAGTATATCGAGAATATCGACAACCTACTAAAGGAGTAAAAACCAAGAGAGATGCTCTGGAGTAGGTTCGCATTGCGATATATGTTTTCACCGAAGTCACACTCGGTGATAAACATCATTGCATGGGTAAGCCTCGTTGCAGTGGCTGTACCCACTGCTGCAATGATTATCCTGCTCGCTATGTTCGATGGTCTGACAGGTAGCATCGAGACTCTAAACACGGCATTAGATGCCGATATAGAGGTTGTGGCTAAGCGTGGACAGACCTTCGATGCGATGAGCATAGACATCGAAGAGATAGGTCGCATGGAGGGTGTGGAGGCTCTCGCTCCATATATCGAGCAGAGCGTCATGGCATCTTCCGCAGGTCGCCACTATCCTATCTCTATTCGAGGCGTTGATATGCGGTACTTCGAGGTTATGACCCTCGATAGTTACATGGCACGCGGCTCGAAGGAGGCGATAACATCGGGTGATATAATCCTCGGCTCGGCACTCGCCTCATCGCTTGGAGCATACGGCATAGGCACAGAGATAGAGCTATATGCCCTAAATCGCAAGCAGCTATCAACGCTACTTCCAACGAGCGGAATATCGAAGCTCAACACCCGTTTAGGCGGTGTTGTGGCGGCAAATAACGAGATAAACGAGAGCGTGGCATTGGTGGAGTTGACAAACGCACAACAACTGCTAAACCACAAAGATAGATTTTCGGGCATCGCCATAAAACTTAGCGACACTGCCGATAAGGGGCGTTTAGTGGAGGCTATCTCAACCATGGCAGGCGAGGAGTTTGATGTTGTAACGCGCGACAAGAAGAATGCCTCGATAAATGCCATACTACGCATGGAGAAGTTCGCCATCGTGCTCATAGGCGCACTTATAGCCCTTGTTGCTGCCTTCGCCATTGTAGGTTCTGTAGTGATGCTGATGACCGAGAAGAGACGCGATATTACGACACTACGCGCCATGGGTGCATCGCACAACCTTATATGTAAAATCTTCGTGGGCGAGGGTCTACTTCTCACCTCGGCAGGAACACTCCTCGGAGCAATCCTTGGCATCGCCTTCACACTTATACAACAAGTGTGGGGTGTTGTTAAAATTCCTGGAGGAAGCATCTTTGAGGCCTACCCCGTAAGTCTCAGCGCCATAGATGTTGTCGTTGTTATTAGCATAGTTATGGCAATGGGTATAGCAGTATCCACACTAACCGTAAGATCAAGATTTAGATAGATATGAAAGTGAGTAGAATTATATATATCCTTGCAACACTTTTTGTTGCAGCATGCTCTGGTCGTGCCAAGGTTATTCCAGATAAAGACTTGGTAAACATCTTCCATGATGCATTCATCGCCAATGCCTACATGACTGAGGCAAATATAAATCAAGACTCAATACTACTCTATGAGCCTATATTTAAGCGTTATGGATACACCATGAACGACCTACAGCATACGCTGACAACAATAAACGAGCGTAAGAGCTCCCGCATCAGCGACATCATGCACGATGTAAACGATCGCCTTGATAGAGAGTCAAAGATGGAGCAGCGCAAGATGATTGTTCTCGACACCATAGACAACCTTGCAAAGCGCACCTACACACGCACCATGTATAGCGATACGCTTATCCGTGTTAAGGAGCTACGCGATACCAATAAGCTACGCATATCGCTTAAGGATCTTGTGGAGGGTGAGTACACCGTATCGTTTGACTACCTAATCGATACGCTTGACGAGAATCGTAACTCGCGTGTCGAGGCATACCTCGTTATTGATGACACGACTAACGCTTTGCGCCACACTATGATGCTTAGCCGCTTCCGTGAAGCAAAGTACTCGCGTAAGTTCAAGGCCGACACTCAGCACAAGGAGCTCTATGTAAACATGTACTATCATCCAAACAACGAGGAGTCTAAACTCCCAGATATCACAATACGCAACTTCCAGATTGTGCGTGTACTACCAACTGAAGTGTCGGTAGATAGCCTCTACCATGAACAGCTAAACATAAGCATCATAAACCATGAGATGATGACAGCCTTTACACGCGACACCGTAAAGATTGTCGAGCCTCAGGATACAACACTTTTAGAGGAGCAGCCACATGAAGAGAAGGATAGCATCGCACTACGCACTAATTGATGAGCGCTTAGAGCGAAATATTATCGTCGATGTTGACAACGACGGCACTATATCCCATATTCACCGCTCAGAGAATATAGACCGAGAAGCGAGTGTGGAGTTCTACCCAGGTATCCTAATACCTGGAATGGTAAATGCCCACTGCCACCTTGAATTGTCATATCTCCGTGGCGCTATCGCTGAGGGTGGGGGCTATGCTACTTTTGCGAGCGAGATTGGCCGTGTACGCGGCGGCTTCAGTAATGAGGAGCGACTTCGTGCTGCATCCATAGCCGATGCAATGATGTGGGAAGAGGGTGTCGAGGCGGTAGCAGATATTGCCAACGACGACCTTGTAATGCCTATAAAGGAGCGCTCGCGCATCCAATATAAGACCATGTTTGAGTTCTTCGGACTCAATAATCACGACACTGCACCTCTTGAGAATTTAGCATCACAGTATAAGGATGCATCTGCAACACCACACTCAACATACTCGGTACAGGATAGGGAGTTTAAGGCGATATGCTCAAAGTATCGAGAGCTTCTATCGCTTCACTTTCTTGAATCTGAGAATGAGGCGCTTCTATATGAGAATAGAGGCTCGCTACACGATTGGTATCAGAGAATGGGCTGGGCGTGCGACTTCTTAGAGTATGGCTCACCTGCAAGGCGTGTATCTGAGTGCGTGCCATCTGAGGGTCATATACTCCTTGTTCACAACACCTGTGCAACAGCATCAGATGTGACAAGCATAGAGCACATGCTTAAGGGACACACCACATGGGTGCTATGTCCTGAATCGAACCGTTACATATCAAACCTATGCCCACCTGTTGGTTTGCTGGAGCAGATGAGGGTATCTATAGCTATTGGCACTGACTCGTTAGCCTCCGCGCGTCGACTATCCATGGTAGATAATATGCGTCTGCTTGGCAATGTTCCTCTCGAAAGATTACTCTCCTATGCTACGATAAATGGCGCTAAGGCTCTCGGCATCGAGGCAACAAAGGGTAGTATCGAGATTGGCAAGCGCCCAGGTCTTGTCATTATCGAGGGCGTAGACTTCGCCACCATGACACTTACTGACGAATCTCGCTCATATAGATTATTATAGGAAAGATGTATCAGCAGAGTATCACACACCTTCATCGTTCTGCTATTATCATCGCAATAGACTGCTCTGTATCTATGCAGAGTTGGACCTATCTGCATAAAACCCGTATGCGTAAAATGGAGGCGGCATCGCTCGTTGCAAACTTTGCAATTGATGAACTGTTGGTGCGTGCATCACGCGCGAATGCCGTGCGTAACTACTACGATATAGCTGTCGTAGGCTACTCCGGGGATGGTGTAGAGATGATTATTGGAAATGAGAACGACGACCTGACAGATATCAAATCCCTCGCAGAGCGCACACCACAACCAAAGTGCTACAATATCATCCAACAAGATACAGAGGGCAATATGGTATCAACACCTCTCACTCTGCATGAGTGGGTAGAGCCTAAAGCGTGTGGCTCATCGCCAATGTACGAAGCGCTTATTCAGGTTAAGAAGTTAATTGCCGACTGGTGTGATAATCCTCACCACAGAGATTGCTTTCCACCGCTTGTTATCAATATCTCGGATGGAGGATGTAGCGATGCAGAATATGATGAGTTAATAGATATCGCAAAAGATATCAAGGAGCTCCGCACGACAGACGGTTCAATAATATTTATCAATATATACCTCTCCACCGATCGTGATAATGAGAGCCACAGCATCATCTTCCCCAGCACTGAGGAGGTTATAGAGGATGAGAATGAGTCTCTATTATATAATATGTCAAGCGTTCTACCCAAGGAACTTGAGCATGTAATATTTGAGTTTCGCGGAGGCGACGGCCATAAATCATATAAATGCTTTGCACACAATGCCACAATATGCGAGGCATTCGCATTAGCCGATATTGGCACTGAGGGCTGCATAGGTATTAAATATAGATAATCATGGATATATGCACATTTGCGCAGTTTAGAGATAGCCTTAACTCTCCCCAAACACTGCTCCGAACACAACACAATATCCTCTTTGAGCCTGATACATTATGTTGCAATAAACACTTTGCCGAGGCAAAAGCGCAACTAAACAACATGGAGGTCATGCTCTATGCGCCGATAACATTTCAAGCCGCAGATATTGCTCGCAAAGCCGTAGAGGCTATTGATACAACAAACGGCAAGTTTAGTGACATGCATATTATCGAGAAGGAGATACTATATAGCGGTCTTCTCTCTGGTAAATGTTGTATGATTATGGAGAGCGTACCTCCAGGTATCCCTCTCAGCGAAGCTATCTACACCCACTCAAGCACACACCTGCTCATGGGTTTGAATAAGCTTAAGACGCGCCTTAAACGCTATAATCTTAGCCACAACTACATCAATATCTATAATATATATGTAGATAGTAACCATTGCTGGCACACAATCCGCAACTTCCATGTTAGCCAGGGCTTTGGTAACGACAAGGTTCTCTTTAAGGAGTTGGAGGAGCGTATTAAGGATTGTGCATTATCCGACGCCACAACAGAAGCCGACAAGAAGCGACTATTTCTATATAGCACCGTCAGAGGTAAGGATGGCTCAACACTCTACCCAATCAAGGAGTCGCGCCGTAGATTTCAAACCATAAACGGCGTAGGCTTCAAGGATCGAAATGACACAATCATCATTGCAGATGATTACCTCTGGGCAAGCGACTTCGAGGAAGAGCGTGCCGTAGTATGCCTAAAGAGTGGTCTTAGGGGTATTATTAACCGTAATGGTGACTATGTTATAGAGCCTATATACAACGATATAGACTTCGACTCATACACAGGCAGAACTACCGCCCGCATCAACGACGAGGAACATATCTTTAACTACTTGGGAGAGAGAATAGAGAAGTAGCCCACATTTATATTACCACTACTCTCTCTGTCGTGCCATGTGCGAAGGTGTCGTACCAAAGCGGCGCTTAAAGGTAGCTATGAAGTGTGAGACATTGATAAATCCACATAACGAGGCTATATGCCTTGTTGGAATATCAGCATGGCGTAGCATCATCGCCGCGATATCTAATCGACAACCAAGAAACCACTTATGTGGCGATGAGGAGTAACGCTCCCTAAAACGACGCTTGAAGGTTGATGCCGAGAGACAGCAGATACTGGCTAGTTCTTCAATAGAGATGTTCGAGGATATGCCCTTTAGTATTGCACCCTCGAAGCGCTCCTGCTCCCTCGACGAGTGGCGCATACGGCCAAAAAGCATATCTTTGTCTATATGGATGATGATCTCTTGGAATGTGCCTGATGTACCCACACGCGTGTTTATCACATGACTGCCCGTACCAAATATGTAGGCGTCATTCTCGAATAACTCGTGCTCAACACCACACTCCACAAAACGACACGACCCACCTATTACACACACAATATCGTAGCCCGCAGTAACCAGTACCTCTGATGTATCGCACCTACGACATATATACTCCATCACCGCACCACAGAATGGGCTATTGTCCATCATATTCTCCATAATCTTTAATTTATTAAATTTATAGAAACAAAGATATGGAGTATCACCTAAGCATCCAATATCCGAGGAGGCTATGAATTGTTAACAACACCAGATTGGTCGTTAATAGACACCTGAGAACCTTTTAGCGTAGCTTATGTGCATGGAAATGTGGCGTAACGATGCGCACAAAGATAAGTAAAGCGACAAGAACAAGCATCGCACCGAGAATATAACAGTAGGTATAACCATACTCTGATATTGCACCACCGATGAGCATACCCGCACCAATACCAACATCCCAACCTGTGAGATATGTAGCATTTGCCGTAGCACGACGCGAATTAGGCGCAAGGTTGATGAATAGCGTATTGTATGCTGGGAACATCGTGCCGTAACCATAACCAAATAGAAAGGCTGTAAGGAAATAGGTAATATATGCGGCTACACTACCTATGCCCGCAGCCGTTGATAGCATCGCCTCACCAAACGCACCTACAAAAGCTATACATATTCCAAGACGAATAGTCTCCGTTACAAAGCCTTTATCAACGCGCTTACCTGAGTTTAGACGCGAAGCTATAAGTCCTGCCGCCATAACCGTGAAGAAGAGGCCTGCATTGTGAGTTATACCCGACTCCTTAGCATATAGAGCCATATAACTTGTAGTCATGCCATAAGGGATTGCAAGAAGCATAAAGGCTATACATGCACGAATACCCTCCTTAAGGAAGAAGCGGTCTGCCGAGAGCTTAAACTCCGTCTTCTCAATAGGTCTCTTTGGCGCATGCACTAACGAACCAAGTATCAAACCAATTGTGCCGGTGATAAGCGATGTGGCAAAGAGAATATTGTAGTCACCTAATGATACTACAAATAGACCCACCATCGGACCAAAGGCCATGGCTAAGTTGTTTGTCACACCATAATATCCAAGCCCCTCTCCTCTGCGCGATGATGGCATAACATCAATAACAAGGGTATTTCCCGCAGTTGTGAGCATTCCAAAGCTAAAACCATGGAATATGCGTAATAAAATAAAGAGTAGAAGCGTCTGCGTTATAAAGAAGTAACCGGTAAAGGATAGGGCAAATATCGCATATGAAACGATGTAGACACTCTTTCGAGGCAGGGCATCAGCTACAAATCCCGTCATCGGTCTGATGCATAACACAGCTATTACATAACACGACAAAACAACACCAACCATAGCAGAGCTTATACCGAATGTATCTACTAAGTATAGTGGTAAAGTCGGAACAAGTATAAAGAATGAGAAAGACATCAAAAATGCCGCTAAGCAGACAAAGATGTAATCGCGAGTCCAGAGCTTATCTTTTATACCATCAGCCATAGTTCTTCGAGTTTGGAATTTATATAGACAAAGTTAACACAAAAACGATATAGTTATTCCATAAAATATACCCCAAAACAATAACATAGCATAAGGAATGGACAAAAATAACATTTTTATATTATGAGTATTGGATATACCTAGGGTTATTACCACCATCGCCTTGAAAACTTGCTTATTGGTCAAAATTAGTATACGAAGTTTGTCACCATAGTAAGACAACATCCTGCAACCAATGTATTGCGAGTATTATTTTTAATACCATCTTGATTTAAGATTGATAATCTCCCATGATTTAATACAATTAACGACAATTTTCATCATAAATAATGTAAATAAAATAATAATTTACTAACTTTGTACTAGTGATTGCGGAATACGCAATTTGTTATGATGGCATTTAGGCTATTGCTGACCTTGTAAAACGACCAAATTATTACACACAGGCAATAGGCACAATAAATGTCCACGCCTTATGGCGTGGGTTGTGCTTGCGTGTGTATGGGTACTTGGTCGTCCCTTCAAGGTGTAGGCATTCCCCACGCTTCTCTTTTGAGTTAAACGGCTGTCATCTAACAGCAATAAGACATATTGTTTAACTAAATATCTAAGAGTCATAAAAAAGATTGAAATTAACGAAACAGCTGAGCAGAACTCAAGAAATTTAATTGATGTAGTATACACTGTCAGCCTAATTGGATGCATAATTGCCACTGTATTTGGCGTAGTGGCATGGACTGAATTAGGCTTTATAGTTGGAGGCACAATAGTAATAATTAGTATAATAAGTGTATTCTCAATAGTGTTACTAAGATCATTGCTTCATACATTTATTAATATTTCATCTAAACTTGACTATTGTGGTGAAATACTAAAAACAATTGAAAAGATAGAAGCACATAACTCCTTGATTACTATTAAGGAAGAAACATCTAATACAATACCTCAAACAAAAGAAGAAGAAACTACAAATATAATAAAGCAAGAAACTGTAAAGTTGGATGAAAAAAAAATAGATGACTCTAAAACTTTATTTGATCGAGAATTTAATACAGAAATTATCAACCTGATAAACACTGGAAAAGAACTAGATGCTAGGTCAATTCTTATTAGAAAGAAAAATATGTCTTTGAGCAGTGCAGTGTCATATATTGACCACTTAAAAAACCTTACAAAATAGCTCTACTATAAACATTAAATAAAGAGTATAACAATAATTTGTTAGACTCTTTATTTATTATACTCAATAGTAACTTTGCAATACTAGTATCTAAATACTCCTGAATACATGATAATGCAATAAAGAAATATATTGGAAAGGTTTCAACTGCAACAAATACATTACATATTTCTTTATTGCTTGCAGTGGAAAACATCAGAACCCATCTGAACTCATAATAACCCATAAGAACCCACCCACCACGGTGGGCAAACCAAGGGCTTGCAACAAACACAACAGAGTACAACTTGCTCATCTTGATTTTTGGATAGATCGCCACTCTTATTGCGGGTATTAAAAATAATACCCGCACTCCATAACATTGTAAGGCATTTAGATACATTTGTTGTTGACACTTGAAAACATTAGAACCCATCTGAACTCATAATAACCCATAAGAACCCACCCACCACGGTGGGCAAACCAAGGGTTTGCAACAAACACAACAGAGTACAACTTACTCCTCTTGATTTTTGGATAGATCGCCACTCTTATTGCGGGTATTAAAATGATACCCGCACTCCATAACATTGTAAGGCATTTAGATACATTTGTTGTTGACACTTGAAAATATCAGAACTCATCTGAACTCATAATAACCCATAAGAACCCACCCACCACGGTGGGCAAACCAAGGGTTTGCAATTGAATATTGCTGCGAAAGAATATCTTCGGTCTCTCAATTTTTCTATTTGCACAGAATTTATGGCTTGCCGTAATGAAGAATGACGATTTGAATTCTAGTTTACAACATTCTCACCTTGGGTAAGGTAAGTCTTTGACTTACAAAAAAGCCTCCCTTTCACAAAGGGAGGTTTGGAGGGAATGTAAATTTAAGTGGCTACCCAGCAACAAATCGTGAGCTTAACTTGCCGAGGATTGCTTCGCAATCTATTCTCGGCTTAAATCGGCAGCGTCTCGGCATAGTAAATACATTCACTCTGCTCTCGACTTGCACGATTTTCCTCTGTTACACAGAGTGTTAAGTCCACGAACAGCGATAGTACAACCTCGCTAGCGAGCAAAGTAGATAGTCGCTCTCAAAGACAATCATAAGAATAACACCCTCTTTTTGCATAGCACCATATCAAGAAACTTGCTCCTC
>JAFYRL010000119.1 GCA_017546975.1 Alistipes sp. | reverse complement strand
TCGACCAGCTTATGGATGAGGGTGTGGCACAGCTCTTCACCTCGTCGCTCAATGGTCGTAAGATTATCGGTACAGTGGGTGCGCTTCAGTTCGAGGTTATCCAATATCGCTTGGAGCATGAGTATGGTGCCAAGTGTCGTTGGGAGCCTATCTCTATTCACAAGGCTTGCTGGATTGAGTCTGACAACGAGGCACAGCTAAGCGACTTCAAGCGCCGTAAGCATACCAATATGGCTGTAGACAAGCACGGCAGAGATGTATTCCTTGCCGATACAAGCTACGCCTTGGCCCTCGCACAGGAGAACTTCAAAGATATAACCTTTAAGTTCACATCTGAGGTATAGTGCTACGCAGGGAGAGGATAATATCATTTGTACTACTGCTCACGATAGGTCTCTATCTGGGTAGTAGTACTCTATTTATCCATACCCATACTATCAATGGCAGAAGCGTTGTCCACTCCCACCCTTTTAGTGGCACACCTGCTTCACACAGCCATACAACAATCTCTTTTGATACAATCTCACGCCTCACAAATAGCGACTATGTAGCAACATCGTCTATCAGCGTTGAGTGCGATTTAACGACACAAACAACCCTCTACAGAGCCACTTACTGCGAGCATATCGACTCCACAAAAGGCTCCGTACGCTCACTTCGAGCACCTCCCTCATTGGTGTAAAACCCCACATACACACAACCAACCCCCTAAATTAGGGATATATTACACTACGATTTACCGCACAATGGCGATTGCGCCGCTGTGCATATACCATTACCTTTGCACCCGAAAAAGGTAACATAAAACACACACTGATGAGGAATATAATATTTACACTACTACTAGTAACAGCAACGACACTCACCCTATCAGCACAGACAACAATCCCACCAACAAAGCATATCGAGGCCCGCGACTCGCACCATAGCATACGCCCTAAGCATAGCGACTCAAACATCTATGGCCATATCATCGACGCCTCAACCAAAGAGCATATCCCCTATGCCACCATATCTATAGAGGGCACAACGATAGGTTGCGCTGCCGACGGCACGGGACACTACAATATAAATAATATACCTGTTGGCGAGCATAACCTCGTTATATCTGCCATAGGTTATCAGACACTAACGATGCCATATACCGCACAGCTTAGCACTTCGACAGAGCTAAACTTCACGCTTAAGGAGGCTACGACCTTTGTAGATGAGGTCGTGGTATCGGCAACGCGTAACGAGACCAACCGCCGTAAGACAGCTACGGTGGTAAATGTAGCATCAACAAAGCTCTTCGAGGGCACAGCCTCATCAAACCTTTCGGATGCTATGAACTTCCAATCTGGCTTGCGCGTTGAGACCACATGTGGCAACTGCGGCGCACCGCAGCTACGCATCAACGGCTTGGAGGGTCAGTACTCGCAGATTTTGCTCGACAGCCGCGCTATCTTCTCATCCTTAGCAGGTGTCTATGGTCTTGACCTTATGCCTGTAGCTATGGTTGAGCGTGTGGAGGTTATCCGCGGTGGTGGCTCGGCACTCTTTGGCTCAAATGCAATTGGTGGCGTAGTGAATATCATCACCAAGGACCCTGTACACAACACCATATCGCTATCAAATACAACCAATATTATGGAGGACGGCACACCCGATATCAACACCTCTTTGGGTGGCGCCTTCGTATCTGACGACTACAAGATGGGCGCATATATCTTTGGCCAGGTAAAGAACCGCGATGGCTACGACCGCAATGATGACTCCTTTACCGACATTACAGCTCTACGCTCTGAGACTGTGGGTTTCCGCGGCTACTACAAGACCTCGGCACACTCACGCCTTAATGCAGAGTATCATCACATCCATGACTTCAGACGCGGTGGTAACAACCTCGACAAGGCACCACACATGGCTGAGCTCTGCGAGCAGGTAGACCACAACATCGACGGTGGAAGCCTTAGTTTTGACTTTTTCCCTAACCTACGACACCGAGCAAGCGGTTACCTCTCGGCACAAAATATCGGCCGTACCAGCTACTTTGGCGCAGATATGGACCCTAATGCCTATGGTACAACACGCGACATGACCTTTGTGGGTGGCGCTCAGTACACCTTCAAATATAAGGCAATACTCCCTGCGGAGCTTACTACAGGCTTTGAGTATAACTACAACTCCCTAAACGACTACTACATCGCCACCGACCGCCGCATCGACCAGCAGACAAACATCTATGGTCTCTTTGCACAGAACGAGTGGAAGAGCGACAAGCTTAATGCCCTTGTAGGCTTCCGCCTCGATAAGCATAACATGATCAATAAGCCAATCTTCTCACCTCGTATAACCCTACGCTATAGCCCTATCGAGGACCTCGGACTACGCGCAAGCTACTCAAGTGGCTATCGCGCACCTCAGGCCTATAACGAGGACCTACATATCGATGCACTCAACCATACGGTATCGGTTATCCGCCTATCTAAGGAGCTAAGACCAGAGTATTCACACTCGTTTAACCTCTCAGCAGACTACTACTACAACTTTGGTCGCCTACAGGCAAACATCCTCCTCGAGGGCTTCTACACCATCCTCAATGATGTATTTACGCTTGAGAAGATGGGTGTGGAGAATGGTATCATTATCAACGAGCGCCGCAATGCCGAGGGTGCAAACATCGGAGGCTTCACCATCGAGACAAAATTGGGCATACCATCCATTTTTGATGTACAGCTCGGCTACACCTACCAGCAGAGCCGCTATGTAGAGCCTGAGATGTGGAGCGATGAGCTCGAGGCACAGCGCCGCATGTTCCGTTCACCTGACCACTACGGCTACCTTAGCTCAAACTACTACATCACCAAAAACTTTAGCGCTTCGCTCTTCGGCACATATACAGGTAGCATGCTTGTGCAGCACTCCGCACATACGACTATCGACGGCATGGAGATTGGCGATAGCGAGGTTACAACGCCATCATTCCTTGATATGGGCTTTAAGCTAAGCTACACCTTTAACCTCACGGACCTTATCCGCTTGGAGTTTAATGGTGGCATCAAGAACCTCTTTGACGCCTATCAGAGTGATATAGATATGGGCGCTGGTCGTGACTCGGCATATATCTACGGTCCTTCGCTTCCACGCACCTACTTCTTTGGCGTGAAGCTATATCTATAGGGATATTCTATAAATTAGTAAATTAAGTTTAACAATAGGTAGTTTTATTTTATATTTCGGTTGCTTTTGTGTCTATTTCGGCATCTATCTTATCTTTCCTCGGTTGCTATGCCCGCATAGCGCCCTCGAAAAAGATAAGAAATCTGTTCGA
>JAFYRL010000118.1 GCA_017546975.1 Alistipes sp. | reverse complement strand
TTCGTGTGGCTCGACATTATCTATCTGACACACCACCTTCGTATGGCCATTACTACGAGCAAGACGAGCAATAGAGCCGAAGCATGGTGCCATAAATGGTGTCCAATACTTCATCAGCACAATATCTGGCTTTGTGCGATGTAACTCTCTACCCACACTCCACCACGACAATGGATTTATGGTCGAAACCCTACGACGGATATTCAAATCCTCTGGCGCTGGGGTATCTACTGTCTGACTCTTACCAGGAAATAGCAACGATGGATACTGCAATGTAAAGGTTAGTATATCAACCTCATAGCCTCGCGACTGAAACTCACGAGCCATAGTCTCCATAATTGATGCCAAGCCTCCACGATATGGATGCGCTGGGCCTACAATTGCTATCTTCAACTTACGAGTCATACACCGCTATTTGAACTCTATCCTTGCACGGCAGAGTGTTTTACCAGAATTTGATGACACCTCAAAAAGCCAAACATCACCCTCCTGAGCACTACCTATTGTCAACACCTCACCATATAGAGCCTCCGAAATGAAGTTTATATCCATGCGAAGTCCCCTATTCTTTTCGATAATATCAATTGGCAGTGTATCAAACATCAGGTTGATATAACGAAGTGTGTTCACATGACGATTGAAGTCTATATCGCTGTAGACCACAGGTCGTGAGCTCTCACTCTGCGCCTCTATAGCACGAAGTCGTGCAGGCATAGCTATAGGCGAAGGCTCAGCAACCATGGCTCTCTCGTAGACATCCTTCAACTTGGTCATATCTACCACCTGACGGCTCTCCATATCGAGCATACACCACTGCGACACACCCGTAGCACAAAGCTCCTCACCCTGACGCATACGGAAGTTTCGTGTTGACGAAAGACGATTAAACTCATTGACCCAAGTATCAACCTCGATATTGGTGTACTGCTTAGGCTGAGTGGTAATCTCTACTGCCAAGCGCGACAACACCCATGTATAGGAGTGACCCTGCAACGATGCCACACCAAAGCCCTTTCTATCGGCATCCTCGCCCGCGACATTGAGCATGTAGCTAATGATTGATGACACCGAAGCGCGCAAAGTAAAGTCCACATCTTGTGGCTGAACAGTAAAGTTATATGATGTAATCTCTGCCATAATTTACAAATTTGATTAGCGCAAAGATAGTAAAATTATACTAAATATCGTTTGGGTGCGTTGATTATTGTGTGCATCATAAATAATATTTATACTTATATATAAAAATAATGTAGTCATGAAGTACAACTTTAAGCAAAAAATTCGTATCTTTGCTTGAATTATTGTGCAAAACAAATGAAATTAGATAATTTATTTTTATAACCTATTAACTAACAGTTCTATGAGAAAACTATTTGTTTCGCTTGTTGCCCTATTTGTAGGTGTTGCAAGTATTTGTGCTCAGGACCCAACACAGCAGCTTCCGCTTGATCCTGAAGTACGAGTAGGCGTGCTTGAGAACGGCATGACTTACTTCATTCGCCACAACGAGAAGCCAAAGGGACAGGCAAGCTTCTACATCTACCACGATGTAGGTGCTATCCAGGAGGAGGACGACCAGCAGGGTCTTGCTCACTTCCTTGAGCACATGGCATTCAACGGCTCAGTAAACCTTCCAGGTAAGGAGATGATTGAGAAGTTGGAGACTATTGGTGTACAGTTCGGTTACAACCTCAACGCTTTCACTTCATGGGATTGCACAGAGTACATGATTAAGGATTGCCCTATCACTGAGGAGAACCTTGACCTTGCACTTCTTATCCTTCATGACTGGTCACAGTTCATCGCTTTGCAGCCAGCAGAGATCGACTCTGAGCGTGGCGTTATCAAGGAGGAGCTTCGTACTCGTGACGGTGGTAGCCTTCGCGCACAGAACGACATGATTAAGCACTTGTTCAAGGGCACTCTTTACGAGCACCGCAACCTTATCGGTTACTTGGATGGTCTTCAGTCATTCGATCAGCAGGCATTGGTTAACTTCTACAAGAAGTGGTATCGCCCAGAGTATCAGGCACTCGTTATCGTTGGTGACATCGATGTAGACCAGGTAGAGGCTAAGATTAAGACCCTTATGGCAGACATCCCTGCATCACCAGCTGATGCTGCGCAGAAGGATGTTATCGTAGTACCTACTACCGAGGAGCCTATCATCTCTGTATTCACTGACCCAGAGCTTACACAGTCATCAGTAATGATGTTCGCTCGTCGTGAGGCACTTCCTAAGGAGTACAACAACACTATTATCGGCTACTCTTACAACATGATTCAGAGCTTCGTTACAGTGATGATGAATGCTCGTTTCGAGGAGATTGCACAGGCTGCTGATGCTCCATTCCTTGGTGGTGGTATGAGCGAGGGTAGCTTCGGTATCTGCCCTACTTTGGAGTCTACAATGTTCTCAACTGTAGCTCACGAGAACCGTATTGACGAGGCTTTCCGTGCTATGTACACAGAGATGGAGCGTATGCGCCGTCACGGTTTCACAGCAGGTGAGTTCGAGCGTGCTAAGCAGGAGATCTTGCGTTGGGCTGAGCGTCAGTACACAAACCGTAACGATGTTCGCAACGATGAGTACGCACAGCGCTACCTTGACTACTACGCTAAGGGTACATCTATGATGGATGCTGAGACTGAGTGGCAGATCGACCAGATGTTCATCAACAGCTTGACAGTTGACGCTATCAACCAGTCATACGCACAGATGGTTCGTCCTAACGAGAACCTTGTAATCCTTGCTCGCGCTCCTAAGAAGGAGGGCATGGTAGTTCCTACTGCAGAGGATATCAAGGCTATCATCGCTGAGGTATCTGCTACTGAGATCGAGGCTTATGAGGATAACTCTGTTATCGAGCCACTTATCGACCCAGCAACTAAGCTTAAGGGCTCAAAGGTTAAGGCTACTGCCGTAAACGAGTCTCTTGGCTTCACTGAGTGGACTTTGAAGAATGGTATCAAGGTTATTGTTCGTCCATCTACACTTAAGGCTGATGAGGTATCTATCAACGCTATGTCTAAGGGTGGTTGCTCAATGCTTACAGACGAGGAGTACTATCAGGGTGCATTCCTTGGCATGGTAATGAGCCAGTCTGGTATTGGCAAGTTCTCTAACACAGAGCTTAGCAAGCAGCTTTCAGGTAAGTCTGCATGGGCATCTGTAGGTGTTGACTCTTACGAGCACGCTGTAAGCGCTGGTGGTTCACCAAAGGATATCGAGACTATCCTTCAGTTGATGTACCTCAACTTCACATCTCCACGCTTCGACCAGACAGACCTTGACAACCTTAAGAAGATGTACATCCCATACTTCTCTAACATGGAGTCTGATCCAAACTACATCTGCTCTAAGGAGTTACAGAAGACACTTTATCAGAACCACGCTCGCCGTCAGATTACATCTGGTGCACAGATCGAGGGTTTGAACATTCCTGAGTTGAAGACTATCCACAACAAGCTTTACGGCTATGCTGATGATTTCCGCTTCGTTATCGTTGGTAATGTTGATTTGAAGACATTGAAGCCACTTGTAGAGAAGTATATCGGTTCACTTCCAACATCTAAGAGCGTTGAGTACGCTGTTGTTGATGATGGTGTTCGCATGGCACAGGGTGGCGTTACTAACGAGTTCCGCACTGCAATGCAGCAGCCTAAGGTTTCTGTACGCCTTATCTACTCTGGCGATATGGAGGATAACGCTAAGAACCGTCTTATCGTTGACCTTCTAAGCCGTGCACTTGACTCACGCTATATGGTCTCTATCCGCGAGGAGAAGGGCGGTACTTATGGTGTATCTGTTCAGGGTGCTATCGAGGAGTATCCAGTAGAGAACTACTTCTTGGGTATTGTATTCGATACTAACGATCAGTTGGCTAACGAGCTCGTTGAGATCTGCGATAAGGAGATCCGTAAGATCGCTGAGGAGGGTCCTTTGGCTGACGATGTAGCTAAGGCTAAGGAGTTCCTTCAGAAGAACTACCACAATGTTCTTGAGAACAACGGTGGCTGGATGTCAGCTATCACTCGTTGGTACGAGGAGGGTTACAACTACAAGGAGGAGTACCTTGGTATCCTTGAGAGCGTAACACTTGACGATGTTAAGGCATTCGCTCAGAAGGTACTTGAGGACGGCAACCGTACTCTTGTACTAATGCGTCCAGAGGTTGTTGATGCTGAGTAATTAGACTATACAACCTATAAACATGGGGGTATCCACTTTCGGACACCCCTTTTTTAGTTAATTTTAGCTCAGTAATGGTATAACATTGCATAGAAATTCGTATATTTGTGGCAATAAACAAATCACTTAAGTAAGATGCGAAAACTACGCAATATTGCAATTATTGCCCATGTAGACCATGGCAAGACTACACTCGTAGATAAGATGATTATGCAGGGCAACCTTCTTCGTGACAACGAGCACTCAGGAGGTGACCTTATTATGGATAACAACGATATCGAGCGTGAGCGCGGTATCACCATTCTCTCAAAGAATGTATCAGTTATATACCAGGACTACAAGATTAACATCATCGACACCCCTGGCCACGCCGACTTTGGTGGCGAGGTGGAGCGTGTGCTCAATATGTGTGACGGTGTAATCCTGTTGGTGGATGCCTTTGAGGGTACTATGCCACAGACACGCTTCGTGCTACAGAAGGCCTTGGCACTCGGCAAGAAGCCTATCGTAGTAATTAACAAGGTAGACAAGGAGAACTGTCGCCCAGATGTTGTCAACGAGCAGGTCTTTGACCTTATGTTTACCCTTGGCGCAACAGAGGAGCAGCTCGACTATAAGACCATCTACGGCTCTGCAAAGCAGGGATGGATGTCACATGTAGCTACCGAGCGTACTGACTCTATCTGCCCACTTCTCGACACTATCATCGATGAGATTCCAGAGCCAGAGGTTGTTGACGGCACCGTACAGATGCTTGTAACATCACTCGAGTACTCACCTTATGTTGGTCGTATCGCTGTAGGTAAGGTTACACGAGGCTCACTTACTGCGGGTCAGAATGTAACCCTTGCAAAGCGCGATGGTTCACTCGTAAAGACCAAGATTAAGGATCTTATGGTCTTTGAAGGTCTTGGCAAGGCTAAGGCTGAGCGCGTAGAGTGCGGTGAGATTTGCGCCTTGGTAGGTATCGAGGGCTTCGAGATTGGAGATACAATCTGCGACTTCACCGATCCAGAACGACTACCTCCTATCGCTATTGATGAGCCTACAATGTCTATGCTCTTCACCATCAATAACTCACCATTCTTCGGCAAGGATGGTAAGTATGTAACCTCACGCCATATCAAGGAGCGCCTCGATCGTGAGCTTGAGAAGAACCTCGCTTTGCGTGTTGAGCCAGGCCAGAATGCCGACTCATTTGTAGTGTATGGTCGTGGAGTCTTGCATCTCTCAGTGCTTATCGAGACTATGCGCCGCGAGGGCTATGAGCTACAGGTAGGTCAGCCTAAGGTTATTACAAAGGAGATTGACGGCATCAAGTGCGAGCCTGTGGAGGAGATGACTGTGGACTGCCCAGATGACTGCGCAGGAACAGTTATCGAGCTTACCACACGCCGTAAGGGTCAGCTCGTAAATATGGAGTCTTCGAATGAGCGTACACGCCTTGAGTTTATCATTCCATCGCGCGGTATCATCGGTCTACGCTCTACAATGATTACAGCTACTGCGGGTGAAGCTATCATGACCCACCGTCTTAAGGACTTCGAGCCATGGATGGGTGATATCGAGAGCCGCTCGGTGGGTGCTATCATCGCATCAGAGACAGGTACAGCCTACGCCTACTCTATCGACAAGCTTCAGGATCGCGGTAAGTTCTTTATCTCACCTATGGAGCAGGTCTACTGCGGTCAGGTTATCGGTGAGCACACACGCTCGAACGATATCACCGTAAATGTCACTAAGGCAAAGCAGCTTACCAACATGCGTGCTTCGGGTTCGGATGAGAAGACCTCGATTGCACCTCCTGTGATCTTCTCGTTGGAGGAGGCATTGGAGTATATCCGTGAGGATGAGTATGTAGAGGTAACACCAAAGGCTATACGCTTGCGTAAGATTCTCCTCTCGGAGGTAGACCGCAAGCGCGCATCAAAGGAGTAATTTAATAACCTTAAAACAATAATAACACTATGGAGAAGAAAATTGGTATTGCTTGCGACCACGCAGCATACGATCTTAAGGAGTTCTTGGTAGGCTACCTATCAACTAAGGGCTTCGAAGTTAAGGATTTTGGTACACACTCTGAGGAGTCATGCGACTACCCTGACTTTGCACACGCCCTTGGCGAGGCTATCGACAATGGCGAGTTGGAGCGTGGTGTTGCACTTTGTGGCTCTGGCGAGGGTATCTCTATGACACTCAACAAGCACCAGAGCGTACGCGCTGCCCTCTGCTGGATTCCTGAGATCGCTAAGCTTTCACGCCAGCACAACAACTCAAATGTATTGTGCATGCCTGCACGCTTTATCTCTAACGATGAGGCTCTTGCTATGCTTGACATCTGGCTTGAGACAGAGTTCGAGGGTGGTCGTCACCAGCGCCGTTTGGATAAGATGCCATTGCAGAAGTAGTCACTACCGACATACATACAACAGGAGAGGCTGTCTAACAAGGCTTCTTTAGCGTTGCACTTGCTCTCAAAATGCTCATTTACGCCTAGTAAACTCCGCTTTTTCGAGCTTCGTGCGCCTAAAATTAGCTCTTGTTATACAACTTCACAAGAAAAAAGTGACTGTCCATTAACTTGTTGGACAGTCACTTCTATTTGATATAGTGCAATACCCTACTACTCATCAAGCGTCACCTGCACACACTCAATGCCTACGCGCTTAAGTAGTTGCACACCATCATCATTGCGATATGGGTCGGCATAGACAACGCGCTTGATACCCGCCTGAATGATAAGCTTAGCACACTCGATACATGGCGAAGCAGTAACATAGAGAGTTGAGCCATCACAGTTATTTGCGCTCTTTGCGACCTTTGTTATTGCATTTGCCTCAGCATGAAGAACATATGGTTTTGTTTTACCCATATCATCCTCACATACATTCTCAAAGCCCGCAGGAGTACCATTATATCCATCAGAGATAATCATGTTATCCTTAACGAGCAATGCACCCACCTTTCTACGCACGCAGTATGAGTTCTCTGCCCATACACGCGCCATCTGAAGATAGCGCAAATCAAACTGACGCTGTTTCTGCTCTTTGTAACCCATAGTTTGCAATTAGTAATGAGGAATTAGTAATAGTTTTCGCTTATCTATACAAGATATCGACCGACCGGGAAGCACGACCAAATTTCTTATCAGAATGATTCTGAGCGTAAAGTTATATGCTGAGGCTATTTTGAGGCTACTCGCAGTTTGGCAAAGCGGAGTTTACTTGGCGTAAATGAGCATTTGACAAACAAGGTAGACGCCAAAAGAGCCCAGCAGATGACTTTACTTTACATTTTGCCGTGACAATGCTTATACTTCTTACCAGAGCCACAAGGACATGGATCGTTACGACCTACGGTCTTATCAACCTTGATAGGTGCTGTCTTGCCACGCTCGCCCTGACCAGCCTGTGCTGCAGCTGCCATGCGTGATGCCTGAAGTTTATTAACATCAACCTTAGACTTCTGCTCACGAGCATTCTGCATGCTCTCAGGGTTATTTGCACGCACTGGGAGATATGCCTTATTGATCAAAGCAAGTACATCGCGATTGATATCTTCTAGCATCTTCGAGAAGAGCTGGAACGACTCAAGCTTATAGATAAGAAGTGGATCCTTCTGCTCGTATGTTGCATTCTGCACGCTCTGGCGAAGGTCATCCATCTCACGAAGGTGCTCACGCCAAGCGTCATCGATAGTTGTGAAGAGCGCAACCTTAGCAAAGACACGATAGATCTCTGCGCAATCAGTCTCCTTACACTTTGATAGCTCCACAGGGATGGTGTAGTGTAGACGACCATCGGTGAGTGGGAATGCCACACGGCGATTCATATTGTCGGCACTCTCCGAGTAGAGGTGCTGCATTGTAGGACGAACGATGTCAGCTATAGCCTTAGCCTTACGCTCATACAATGCTGTGAGGTCCGCAACGATAGACTCAATAATCTGCTTAGGCTTCATTGCGTCAAACTGCTCCTCAAGGATTGTTGTGTCGAGCGCCACCTCACGCAAGAGGTCGAACTTGAACTCCTCGAATGAGCAACCCTCATGTGACTCAACGAACTTAATAGCGTAGTCGTAGCGCAGGTTATTCATATCGATATCGATACGCTCACCATACAAGGCGTGACGACGACGAGTGTAGATTACCTCACGCTGAGAGTTCATAACATCGTCATACTCCAAGAGGCGCTTACGAACACCAAAGTGGTTCTCCTCAACCTTCTTCTGTGCACGCTCAATAGCCTTGGTCATCATACCTGCCTGGATAACCTCACCCTCCTGGATGCCCATCTTATCCATCATAGTAGCGATACGCTCCGAACCAAAGAGACGCATAAGCTTATCCTCCAACGATACGAAGAACTGTGATGAGCCTGGATCACCCTGACGACCAGCACGACCACGCAACTGACGGTCTACACGACGGCTCTCATGGCGCTCAGTACCGATGATAGCCAAACCTCCACGCTCCTTAACCTCTGGCGAGAGCTTAATATCTGTACCACGACCCGCCATGTTGGTAGCGATAGTTACCTGACCGCTGCGTCCTGCCTCAGCAACAATCTGTGCCTCAAGCTGGTGCTGCTTAGCGTTCAACACATTATGCTTGATGCCTCTGATCTTGAGCATACGGCTCAACAACTCCGAAATCTCGACAGAGGTAGTACCAACCAAAACTGGGCGACCCGCCTCAACCATCTTCTCAATCTCGGCAATAACGGCATTATACTTTTCGCGCTCTGTCTTATATACCAAGTCCTCTCTATCGTCACGAATAACATCCTTGTTTGTAGGGATAACCACAACATCTAGCTTATAGATGCTCCAGAACTCCGATGACTCAGTCTCTGCAGTACCTGTCATACCTGCGAGCTTATGGTACATACGGAAGTAGTTCTGAAGGGTGATAGTCGCAAAGGTCTGCGTTGCATCCTCCACCTTAACATTCTCCTTCGCCTCGATAGCCTGGTGCAAACCGTCAGAGTAACGGCGGCCCTCCATGATACGACCTGTCTGCTCATCAACAATCTTAACCTTATTGTCAATAAGAACATACTCAACCTCCTTCTCGAACATGAAGTATGCTTTGAGGAGCTGATTCATGGTGTGTACACGGTCAGCCTTGATTGAGTAGTCAGCAAGAAGCTCATCCTTCTTCTGTGCACGCTCCTCCAAAGATAGCTGCTTATTCTGCTCCATCTCTGCGATACGAGCACCAATATCTGGCAACACGAAGAAGCCCTCCTCACCGAAACGCTTAGAGGCAACCTCATGACCCTTATCTGTGAGGATAAGAGTATTCATCTTCTCGTCATGCACAACGAAGTTATCATCTGTAATCTCATGCATACGACGCTCATTGTCCTGCATGTAGATATTCTCGGTCTTCTGCAACAAGACTCTCACACCTGGCTCTGAGAGGAACTTAATAAGAGCCTTATACTTAGGCATAGCCTTGTGAGCACGAAGTAGGAGCTTACCAGCCTCCTCCATCTGACCCTCGCTATATAGACGCTTAGCATCAGCTACATCTGTAGATGACATCTTGCTCTGAAGGTCATAGATATACTTTGCTGCAGGCTGATACTCTGCATAGAGCTGATCACTACCCTTTGGTACTGGACCAGAGATGATAAGTGGCGTACGAGCATCATCAATAAGTACCGAGTCAACCTCATCTACAATAGCGAAGTGGTGCTTACGCTGTACCAAGTCCTTTGGTGCCGAAGCCATGTTATCACGCAAGTAGTCAAAACCGAACTCGTTGTTAGTACCGAAGGTAATATCTGCATTGTATGCTCTACGACGCTCCTCAGAGTTAGGACGAGTATTATCAATACAAGCAACTGAAAGACCATGGAACTGATACATAGGGCCCATCCACTCAGCATCACGACGAGCCAAGTAGTCATTCACAGTAACCACATGAACGCCCTTATGTGCCAAGGCATTGAGGAACACAGGGAGTGTCGCAACGAGGGTCTTACCCTCACCTGTCGCCATCTCGGCAATACGACCCTTATGCAAAACAACACCACCGAAGAGCTGTACATCGTAGTGTACCATATCCCACTTAATGGTGTTACCTCCTGCAGTCCACTGGCTGCTGTAGATAGCCTTATCATCCTCGATGCGCACCAAGTCGCCACGCTCAGCAGCGAGGTTACGGTCGAAGTCGTTAGCTGTAACTACAACCTCATCGTTCTCAGCAAAACGGCGCGCTGTATCCTTCATGATAGCGAAGGCCTCAGGAAGAATCTCCTCAAGCTTCTGCTCAATCTTATCATCGATACGCTTTGTTGTGTCGTCAATCTCCTTTGAGATACGCTCCTTGTCTTTAAGCGAAGTCTCTGGCTGCTCAAGGGTAATCTTATGCTTAGCAATAAGCTCCTCATCTGGAGCAATAAAGTCCGCAATAGCCTTGCTCAACGCAGCTGAACGCTCACGAAGCTCATCGTTGGTGAGCTTTGATATCGAAGGATAGATAGCCTTAATCTTCTCAACATAAGGCATAATCTCCTTACGATCCTTATCGGCCTTAGAGCCGAAGAATAACTTAATTACTTTTGATACAATATCCATATCTTAATCTATATTTCGTATTTTCTTCTCTTTCGCTATAGTAACACCTATATTTATAGCATATCGCGCAAAGATAATAAAAAAATTGAGAAACAAGGCATCAACAACATAGAAAATTAAGCAACATAGCATATTTATTTGCTGCAAAGATAGAACATTGCCCATGCTAAACTATAGTATATAGCACCGATACACCCTACTACCTGATACAAATACAAAAAGGACTCCGAACGAGTAGCACCATAAAGTACTTCTCATTCGGAGTCTTTGCTATAGTCACGCAGATGCGCGACTATCTATAAAGTCTTAGTCCTGAAGCTTTGCAGCAAGGAACTCGCGGTTAAGACGAGCGATGTGTGCAATAGAGATTGACTTAGGACACTGAGCCTGACAAGCACCTGTGTTAGTACAGTTACCGAAACCAAGCTCATCCATCTTAGCAACCATTGCCTTAGCACGACGAGCACCCTCTACGCGACCCTGAGGAAGCTTTGCAAGTGAAGATACGCGAGCAGCAACGAACAACATTGCAGAACCGTTCTTACATGTTGCAGCACAAGCACCACAACCTACACATGCAGCAGCATCCATAGACTCATCAGCATCTGCCTTAGGAATTGGAATAGCATTACCATCAGGTACAGAGTTAGTACGAACTGAGATAAAACCACCAGCCTGAAGAATCTTATCATAAGCGCCACGATCTACAACGAGGTCGCGGATTACTGGGAATGCAGCTGAACGCCATGGCTCGATAGTAATAGTTGAACCATCCTCGAACTTACGCATGTACATCTGGCAAGTAGTAACTGCCTGAGATGGACCATGTGCGTGACCGTTGATGTGCATAGAACACATACCACAGATACCCTCACGGCAGTCGTGGTCAAATGCTACAGGCTCCTTACCAGCGTGGATAAGGTCGTTATTAAGGATGTCCATCATCTCAAGGAATGAAGTATCCGCTGAGATATTCTTAACCTCATAGGTCTCGAATGCACCCTGTGACTTAGCGTCTCTTTGACGCCATATCTTTAACTTAAAATTCATAGTTTAATCCTTATTAAAGTTTAACGCCAAAAATTAGTCTTTGTAGTTACGCTGTGCGCGGTGTACAAACTCGTAGTCAAGCTGCTCGATAGTCATCTCAGGAGCATTATCCATACCCTTGTACTCCCAAACTGCTGCGTAAGCAAACTTATCATCGTGACGCAATGCCTCACCATCCTCAGTCTGGTGCTCAGAACGGAAGTGACCACCGCAAGACTCCTCACGGTTCAAAGCGTCGCGTGCCATAAGCTCACCAAGCTCCAAGAAGTCCTCCAAACGAAGCGCCTTCTCCAACTCAAC